>QHYL01000456.1 GCA_003224105.1 Acidobacteriota bacterium
CGTTCACGGGAGCCATGCAATCCAAGCAAGGGCTGCTGGAAGCCGCGCAAGGCGGGACGCTCTTTCTCGACGAAATCGGCGACATGCCCGTGGACTTGCAGGCGAAGCTGCTGCGCGCGCTTCAGGAGCGCGAAGTCAAGCCGGTGGGCTCCACCGAACGCCGCCGCATCAACGTGCGGATTATTGCCGCCACCAACCGCGATCTGGATTCCGCCATTCGCGCCGGCACCTTCCGCCAGGATCTGTACTTCCGCTTGAATGTCGTGCAGATGAAGCTTCCGCCGTTGCGCGACCGCAAGAGCGATATTCCCCTGCTGGTGACGGCGTTCCTTGAAAAATTCTCCGATCCTCAGGGGCCGGTACGCACGATTTCCGAAGATGCCATGCGGCGGTTGATCGCTTATGACTGGCCGGGCAACGTGCGCGAACTCGAAAACGCCATCGAGCGAGCCGTGGCTCTGGGTTCCGGCCCGATCGTTTCCGGGGGCGACTTGCCGTCCAATCTTCAGTATCCCACCAGCGACCGAGCGCCGGAAAAAGATGAAATCCTGCCGCTCGAGGAATTGGAGCGCCGCGCCATCCTTCGCACGTTGCGCGAAACCGGCGGCGATAAACTTTCCGCCGCGCGCATGCTCGGCATCGGCAAAACCACGCTGTACCGCAAGCTGAAGCAATACAACATGGAGCCCGCCGAGCCGTAAGAAGGAGACCTTACGCGACGTCATTAAAGGGAGGGGGCCTGATTTCTCAGGCTCCCTTTTCCCTTGCTAGCTGTGCTCCAGGCCTCTTCTACCGCCGCCTATTATTTCTGAGCGTGTCTTTCGGTGCATCCTGCGCTTGAGGATTGGCGGCAGGACATGACTTCGCAGTGACCGTCGTGCCATCGGAATGCTGTATGACAAAGAAAACGTCGTAAGCCATGCGTCCGAGGCCTGGCGCTCCACCCGGATTGACCTGTGCGCGATAACGAAAGATGTTGCCGTATTGATCCGTACGTGAATCGAGCTTGTAGTTCAGGCTGATGGAGTTCACGCTGAGCGACGGTAGCGGGTAGAGTTCGTTCGGCTGGCTGATGCCGTCGTGATTGGCGTCGACCCATAGACGCAGCGAGGAAAAGATGGCGTCGCCGGAATCAATGATGCCGTCGCCATTGCCGCCGTTAGAGGGCAAATCTGTTATGAGTTTGCCCACTCTTGGCTGGATCGGGGCCAGAGCACCTGCAACACTCGGGGGGCGACGACGACGGGGGAGGCGGGCATGTGTACCACCCGCACTGCCAGAAGTCTTGACGAGAATAAGTGGCGGCTCGTACACAATTCGAAGAAGTGTAGTTGCTGTCGTAAGCCTGATAGTAAAAGCGGTTGTAGTCTTGCTGATTTTGTGCAACTGTCAGGTACGCATTGAAAAACGGCTGACAGTAAACGACGACAGGAGTACAGGAAGCTACTCCGTTTCCGGTGACAGTGGCCGTATGTGTAAGTTGGCCACCTGTCTGAAGTGAGCCGCAATAGTCGGTCAAGCTGTTGGTTTCGTAGAACGACGCAGTAGAGTATAGAGGTTTCCCCCCGCAGGGGCTTGAGGGAATGATGCCACTGGCGCTACCGGGGCTGCCTTGCTTCATAGTTGGGTTATAGCCGGGCACTGTTGAGCGTGTGTCGAGGCTGCGACTGCGAAGAGAACGAACAGCACGAAGAAGGAAAACCTAACAATGAATTTCATTGCGGGCCTCCAGTCTTTGTAAGTTCTGCATGTGGTGAAAGCGTTGCGAGACGTTTCTCACTCCTCGTTAAGTATTGGGTGAGAGCGTTGCGCCTGTTGGTCAATGGGCGCGAGGATATTGCTCTTAGCTCGTCAACCACACCCTTCGCCACGCCCGGCTCAAAATCGACGGTCGTGTGTTTTTGCGCCTTCCAGACGGTTATCCGGTCTTGTATTTCTTTCGCAGCAGTTGCGGCGGGATCGGCGTCATTCGGGTCAGCCAAAGCGGCCTGGATAATTTGATTAGCCATTTGTGTCGATGCTACGGACGCCTTACGTCCTTCAAGTAAGCGTTGCAACGCAGCGTTGTTCGTCGCCTCTGCTGTTTGATCGGTGTACGCAACTACGTCAATTACGGCTTCAAAGTTCTGTAGGCCGGGCTGCACGCCAATGATTTCGTTTTGGCTCTCGCCGGGATGGAACAGGCCGTCCCCAAGCTGTTTGCGGATTTCAGCTTCGTCTGGGGTGCCCTTAAACTCTTGCACAAGGACACTCCTTCCCGCGTATTCGCACAGCAGTTCGTGGGTGTTTACATGACCATCGTCGTAGGTTTCCTTGATGGCGATGTTGTACGCCGTGATGTCCTTGTGTGAGACATTGACGATTTCGGCCGCGACTGTGTTGGTTCGCGGATCGTAATTCCAAGTTTGAACCACCGCTCCAGGTCCAGCATGAGAGACCGGAACAATGCACAGCACCGCTAGAGAGAGAATGAGATAGTAGGGAAACCGTTTGTACATGGGATGGACTCCTTGTGGGTGGGGACTGGCTCACTCCTGAATGTGGCCAGCATGTCGACCGTAAGAAGGCTGGCAAGACCTGTCAAGTCTCAAGCGGGAAACTTAATCGTCCCCTCTTGAGATTCACTCTGGGAAAGAACCTTAGGCAGAGTTTCGACATGGGACTATCCACAGCTTTTCCTCGCCACCACTTCCTCCTAAATGCTTGATTTATCAGCCAGTTCTCTCCCCCCAGGATGGGCCTCCTGATGCATAGGGGATTGCAGAGGATTCTCCTCTTTCTATTGCTGTCCCCCAAAGCCCGGCCGGGTCAGCTGCTCGGGAAAGCGGACTTCAGCCGAAGGAATGCGAGTCTGGGGAAAAAAAACGGAACCCGAGGCCAGCGGGGCCAGTGTTGCCCGCGCGGCTTTAGGTGGAGCGTCGCGCAAGGAATTGGTGCAGGAAGCCCTGAGCGCTCTCACGCAAGCGCCACAAGCGGACCGCGTCGGCATCTGGCTGGAACCAGACGCGAACACAAGCTCTGAGAACGAGTTTTCGGGAGCGTTTCACGGCCTGGTTTGGGACCGCGCCGTCAGGGAAGAGTGCCCTCCCCAATGGAGGATTCTTTCTTTCGAAGCGCCTCTGCCCGAACAATTGCTGGTAGGTACGCAACCTTTCGAACAGGACCTTGAGGCCTCTGCTCGCAACACGGTCATCGGCCAGCTCGTGGGACTGCGCCGCGCGCTCTGGGTGCCGGTTGCCGATCAAGGGTCCGATCAGGGGCAGAGTTGCCTGGGCCGCGTGAGGGGATTGATTCTGCTCGGCAGCGTAAGTCATCCACTTGCTCCTTTCCTTAATCGGGCAAAGTCGGTCGCCGCGGAACTCGCTTTGGCCATCGTGGCGGAGGAGCAACTCCGCCTCGTTCGCATCCGCAATGCGGAGTTGGCTCTTGTCCGGCGCTTCGTTGACGATTGTCCGGATGCTTCTTCTCTGGATAGGCTGCTTGCCCAGTTGGTGTCGGACTGCGTGCATCCTTCGGCCCATGGAGAAAGCCTAGGCGCGGCCTTTGCCGTGATTGGCGCACTGGCGTATAGGCATCGCAGCTCTTCGCCCACCGCCATCGACTTTCTCTGGCGCAGCGGGGATGAGGCGTGGACTCGTGCCATGACCACCGATCCCCTTGCCGAGCTGTGGCGTCGTGCCCTCGAAACCCGCCAGGTCATCGGAAGCGATCCTCCCGTCACTTGGCCCCAGTCGTCGGTTGCCCGGATTGTGCCGCTTCCCCTGGAGGCGGAAGGGCAGCTCCTAGGCGTGCTGGTGGCCGGGCTTCCCGCGTCCGCGACTTCCATCGCCACGCTTGACCGTTTGGAACTGCGTGCTCGTCTGGCCGCCTTCGCGCTCCTGCGCAGCAAACGAAAGGGAGAAGAATCGCAGAGAGCAAACGCGGAGCGGTCTCTGCTCGGCCTCGTCGCCGATCCGCTGTTCCTTCTTGACCATGCCGGAAGGATTACCGCCTCCAGCCGGGGTGCAAGGCAGTTACTTCGCTGTGCTGGACAGACCGCCGTGCTCCCCTCAGGACATCTCTCGGATCTCTTTTGTGGCCGCGACCGCGAACGGCTCGGGAGATGGTTGCAGCAGGCGCTCGATCCTTCCTCCGCCAGGGGGATGAAAAAGGAAATGCCCTGGGCGGAATTACAGAATGGAGTCAAAGTGCGCCTGCGGTTTGCTCGCCGGTCGCCCGGCCAGGCCGCCGCTGTCCTGTTTGAACCGCAAAAAAACGTCAAATCGCAGAGCCTAACGGATCATGCTGAAGCCGAATTGCAAAATGTCATCGAGTGGATCGAGGAAGGAGTGGTGCTGTTTGATGCGCACGAAAACGTGCGCGCGGTAAACACGCGATTCGAGCAGATGGCCGGGCTGGCTCCCGAGGAATCCGGGAAGCTTAAGACTCTCGAGGAATGGATTGCGCGCCTTGCGCATCAGGCCGTGGAACCGGCGCAATTTGCCGAGCGCTGGCGTGAACTGGCCCGCAACATCCAGGGCGGCGTGCGCGAGTCCTTGCAAATGTCCCTTCCCTTCCCCCGGGTGCTCGAGCGGGCCGCGCGGCCGGTCCTCGACAGCATCGGACGCCACGTGGGCCGCGTGGAAATTTACCGCGACCTCACGGCGCAGCGTGTGTTTCAATCGAAGCTCCTGCAAACCGAAAAGCTCGCCTCTCTCGGGCAAATGGTCAGCGGCGTCGCGCACGAATTGAGCAGTCCGCTGACAAGCATTCTTGGCTACGCCCAGCGCCTTCTCATCGCGCAAAGCGGTCCGCGGCAAGAGGCTCTCGAACGCGTCGAAGAAGCGCGGCAGATTTATCAGGAGGCGGAACGCGCCGTCAGCATACTGCGGCAACTGCTTTCGAATGCGCGCGAGACCATTCCCGAACGGCGGCTGGTTTCCTTGAATCAAGTGGTCATGCGCGCCGCAGAACTTCAGCGTTTTACTCTGGCCGCGGAGAAAATCCGTCTCGAACTCGACCTCGACCCCGCGCTCCCCTTTGTCCAGGCCGATGCGGGGCAGCTCCAGCAGGTGTTGATCAATTTATTGGGCAATTCCCGGCACGCCCTTGAGGAGCAAAGCCAGGACGGCGTGATTCGCCTGCGCACGAGAAGAATCAACGACCGCCGCGTACTTCTGGAAGTCGAGGACAGCGGGCCGGGCATCCCCCAGGCCATCCAGGCGCGCATCTTCGATCCCTTTTTCACCACCAAACCGGTGGGCGTGGGAACGGGTTTGGGTCTCTCCATTGTTCTCAGCGTCGTGCGCGAGCATGGCGGGCAGGTCCGCTTGCAGAGCCCGCCGCAGGGAGGCGCGCTATTCCAAATCGAACTTCCCGCGGCAACGGAGCGCCAGCAGGAGGAAGCCGGGGGCGCGCCCCTGCGAGAACCGGGAACTCGTTCCCGAGAGAGAAAGGGTTCTTTTGTCGACGAGATGCAAGTCGCAAGCGCAGCTTTTCCTCAGGCGGACAAATTCGAGAGCCCTGTGAATCCCCACGCGGAGCAATTTGCCGGTGCGGAGCACGTTCCCAGCGCACCGTCCGGGGCCGCAATGAGCGCGCGCGTGCTCGTAGTCGAGGATGAGCCCACGGTGGCGCGGCTGATCGCCGACGTGCTCGAAGACGAAGGCATGCGCGTGGACGTGCTGCTCGACGGGCGCGAGGCGCTGGAACGCGCGGCGCGCGAATCGTACGACCTGGTGATCTGCGACATGAAAATGCCGGGACTGGATGGCCAGCATTTTTACCAATCCCTCGCGCGCAACGGGAACTCGCTGCGCGAACGTTTTTTATTCGTGACCGGGGACGTGATGGCGGCGCACACGCGGGAATTCCTGAAGCGCAACAAGCTGCCACACGTGGCCAAACCGTTTCGCGTGGAGGAACTGACGGAAAGAGTGCACGCCGTGTTGCAAACGCAGGAGAAAGATTCGGGCGCCGAGGTGGCTCGAAAAAACGCTGCGAGAAATGGGTGATGTATGGGAAACAAGGAACAAACTGTGTTGCTGGTGAGCAATGATGCGGGATTCTGCGCGGCCATGAGGCGCGAATTCGATTCAAGCGCGCTGCGCGTGCGCGCGGCGGCGGTGAGCAGCGTCGCGGCGGCGCGGCGCGTCCTGGAGGAAGATTCTCCTGAAGTGATCCTTCTCGAAGAGGATGCTGTCGCCGGCGATTGCGTTGATACCAAGGAAGCGGAGCAATCGCTGGAGGCGGTCGTGGCGCCACTGGCGGTTTACGCGCCGGTGGTGGTCATCGGGCCGGCGGAAAAGCGCGGGGAACTCGCCGGATTGATTGAAGCAGGCGCCGCGGACTTTGTGGAGCGAAAAACGAATGCGTTTGCCGAGGCGCGCGGCTTGATCCAGCAGCGCCTGCGGCAGGCTCCCCAAGAAATCGAGAGCGGCGAAGAGGATTTTGGGGAAGTGCTGAGGCACGAACTGAACAATCCGTTGACGGGAATTCTGGGGAACGCAGAACTGCTGCTGGCAGAGATTCGCAGAAAGAAGGACGGCAAAATTCCCAGCGGGGGCGAGCATCGGCTGGAAACTATCGCCACGCTGGCAGTGCGCCTGCGGGAAACAGTGCGCCGCTTGAGCGAAGAATGGGAAGCGCGCAAGCACCCTGTGCCGTGAGGAAGAGAAAGGCAGTCATAACAGTCATAAGTTGTTAGTTCTAAGGTCACAGTAAGGAATGGAATCGGGCAGCGCAAGTGTCTTGCCGCAACGCTAATTTGTTTTTCTTCCTTTTGAGCTCTCAACTCTGTGCTGCGGGCGTGGCGAAAGAGAAGAAGGGGGAGCCGTCGTGTTCGCGTAGGTGGCGAAGAAGGCAAGCACGCGACGCTTGAATTCTTCGGGGTGAAAACCCAGTGCGGCGGTGTGGTACGCACCGGGGACAACCCAGAGCTGTTTGGGGCCATGTGCGGCGTTGTAGATCATCCGCGTATGGCGGCAAGGAAGCGCTTCGTCTTTTTCATCACAAATCAGAAGAACCGGGAAAGCACGCCCGGCCACAGCCTTCATTGGAGAAATCTCCGTCAGAGGAAAGCGGGTGAGTTTTTCTCCGCGATACAGCAGCGTCCAGCTGAAGGGCGCGAGAAGGGTCTTGCCGAGCCAGGGATATTTGCGGAATCCCGCATAGTCATAAGCGGCTTCACGGAGATTCGCGAACGATGCTTCCGCGACGACGGCTTCGATGCGAGGATCGGCCGCGCCGGACTGCAGCGCAATGCCCGCGCCCATGGACTCCCCAAGTGCAAAAATGTGATTTGGCGCGCAAACCGGCCCCCCAGGGCCATGCCATTGAATGGATTCACAGCGTTTCACAAAGTCCGAGTTCAGCGCGTCAATGACCGCGCGCGTGTCGTTGCGCTCGAGCCAGCCGTAGGTCGACATGGAGCCTTCGCTCGCGCCGTGGCCCCGTGCGTCCATCATGACCACACTGTATCCGGCCCGCAGCAGAAATTCCGATTGGCCGATGACGCCGGCGCGATTGTCCGCCACGCCATGAAAAAGCAAGACCCACGAGCCGTTGGGATTGGGCGGGGCGACCTTCCAGCCGCGGAGATGGACGCCGTCAGCGGTAAGGACTAGAAAATCTTCCCGTTGCGAGCGAGTCAGGGCGAAGGAGGCATCCGCTTCGCGAACCAGATCCGGTGTAAGTTCGCGTCGAATCGGATGGAGATACCACGGCGCGACAAGCCAGCCCGCCACGGCCGCCAGCAGCGGTGGCAAAAGCAGCAGGATCAGCGCGATGCGGATCAGGCTTTTACGCATGGATGTTCCCTTGGACGGTCAATGCAACCCTCTACAAGGAATTACGTATAGAACGGGCGCATTGTTCTCGCTATGGACCACGGGGGATGGGGAATGTAGCACAGAGGCCGGGCTATTTGCGTGAAACGGCAGATCAAAATACGCAGCCGGAAATCTGTGCTGCGGGGATTAAGCGGATTTGGCTTGGGACTTGAGGCGTTTGGCGAGTTTCTCGATTGCTTCCGTTTGCTTGACGAGGTGGACGGAAAAGACGTTGGCGGTCGGAGTCTTTTGAAGTTCGTCACGCAAGCCGGAAGTAAGCTGGTAAAGGCGCTCGACACCTTCGCGGAATTCTTTTTCGTTTTGGAGCAGGCGGGCGCGCATAGCAGCGGCTTCGGCGGGGCTGGGGCGAGCCTCGGCAGCGTTAGGAATCTGGGCAGGAGCGGGCGGTGGGGGAGGCGTGGGCGGATTTTGCGCTGCGGAGATTGCTCGAGGGAGAGCCAGAGAGCCAGACAGCAGAGCGAGGTTTGCGAAAAAGTTGCGACGGGTTTCACGCATGGAGGCCTCCTGAAGGAAGTTCCTGGTTCTTAGTTATAAGTCATAAATGAGGAAGAAACTCGGATTGTTTGCAATGGGTCGCTCCAGTAAATGCAGTCAGTGAGATTGGCGCGAGGCGGCGTCAAGGCCGGCGCGGGCGCGCGGATCGCTGGGAAATTCAGCGACGAGGCGCTGGTAGGTCGCTTTTGCGTCGGCGAAGCGGCCGGCTTTGAGCTGGGCCTAGCCGAGGGCAAATTGCGGTGCGGGAGATTTTGGGTCGAGCGCCACGGCTTCACTAAATGCGGGGATGGCCGCGTCATATTGCTGCAGTCCCATGTAAGCGGCGCCCAGACCGAGGTCATTGCGCGGATCGCGAGGGTTGGCGCGAACGAGCTTCTGAAAAAACGCGGCGGCCTGATCGAACTGTTTCGAGGCGATGTAAGCGCTGCCGAGCTGATGTTGATACATGGTGTTGGAAGGATCGGACGCATTGGCTTTTTCGAGAGCGGCGATGGCCTTGGGGTAATCGCCTCCGGACAAATACAACGCAGCCAGCAAGTCATGCGCGGCAGCAAATTGCGGTTCGCGCGCGGTGATCTCCTGCAATCTTGCGATGGCTTCGTCGTTTTTGCCTTTGGCGATTAATCTCTGAATGGAAGGAAGCTCCGCGACGCTGGAGCGAAGATGTTTTGCCGCAGCCCCGGAGGCGAACAAGGACGCAGCGCAGAAAGCCACAACGAAGGAAAGGCGCGTACGGCGCGAAGATTCAGAAGCGCCGGCCGCAGGCAAGAGCACGCCAACCACAGCCCCCATGACCAATCCGCCGACGTGAGCGGCGTTGCTAATGCCGGGGATTGAGGCTCCGATAATCAGGTTATAGAAGATGAAGCTGCCGAGGCTGCCGAGCATCTTCTTGTTGATTTGCAGGTGC
>QHYL01000457.1 GCA_003224105.1 Acidobacteriota bacterium
GTTCTGCCCGATGACCTGCGTGGCCACGCGCAGGATGTTTGGCGTCGAGCGGTAATTCTCCATCAGGGTGACGCGGAATTTGTGTGAATCGTCGCCGGCCTTCCACCCGGCGAATTTCTGCAAGAAAAGTTGAAAGCTTGCGAACGATGCGCCGCGAAACCGGTAAATCGCCTGGTCGTTGTCGCCCACCGCAAAAATGTTTCGCAACTCGCCCGCCAGCAGCTCCAGAAGCCGCATCTGCGCGATGTTGGTGTCCTGAAACTCGTCCACCAGGATGTAGCGAAAGCGCTGTTGCAGCGATTCGCGCAGCGCCGCGTCCGTTTCCAGTAGCGCCACCGCGCTGGGGATCAACGATCCAAGAGAGACGCGTTTTTTTTCGCGCAGCAGCTCCTCGCTGGCGCGATACGCGCGCGCGATTTCATGCTCCCGCGCAACCATCTCCTCCCGTTCGGACAGCGTGTCGGCATCCACAAACGCGCGTTCCTCCTGCAATTCGCTCGCGAGCGTGTCCGCGTACTGCTGGTAATCACCGGCGGAAACCAGTTCATCCTGGCAGCGCGAGAAAAACTCCACAAAGTCGCTCAGGAATTCTCCGGGCTCCGCCAGCCGCCGGTATTTGTCGAGCTTGAGCCGCGCGAGATTCCGCCTCAGCAGGATCCAATGGTCCTCCCGGCCCAGCAGCACCCGCTGAGGGTCTGTATCTTTGAGCAGCGATTCACAGAAGGCGTGAAACGTATCGAGCGTCACCGCTTTTCCACGTTCGCCCGTGGCTTTCACCACGCGCGCCTTCATTTCGCCCGCGGCTTTTTTCGTGAATGTCAGCCCCAGGATGTTTTCCCCGGTGAGGTCCGGATTCAAATCGAGCAGTTGCCGGATGCGCTCGGTAATCACGCGTGTTTTTCCCGTTCCCGCGCCCGCAATCACCAGCAGTGGCCCTTCGCCGTGCGTGATCGCGCGCCGCTGCGCATCGTTCAGCTTCAGCCCGCTCTCTTCCAGCGGCTCCATCTCGAACAAAGTTTGCATGAATCAACAAGGGTAGCCGAATTCGTGGGGAATACGAAACAAAAGCAGAAACAACCTCAGCGAATCTGCGTGATCAGGATCGTGAGGAAGTCATTTCATTGCCAGGATTTCATCACGAACCATGCGCAACCGAATCCATTGTGGTTTCAGGCCATCAAAGAAATAACCAATTACGGCATCTTTGACCATCGCTCGCAACTCTTCCCACGTGTCGGCTTGCGTGACGATGTTTTCGGTTAAACATTCCGCACAGTAACCACCGTCCGCCTCTTCCGTAACCTCAAAAACAAGCTCGGTGCTCATGGTGCGGCCCTCCATTTGCCCAGAGTTCATCGCTGTGACTTGCGGCCCGCCGCGACGTCGGCGGCAAATTGTTTCGACTGCCCGCGCGGGACGCTCAGCGACTCCCATTTTCCCGTCGTTTTCGCCGTGAGATGTTTTGCGAGGAAAACAATTTGCCCGACATGGTGCGCGTAATGCGCGACCTGCCGGTTGATGGCTTGCATCACCGAATGCGGCTCCGTTCGAATCGTTATCGTCCGTCCCAAATCTGCTTCGGTCAGCGGTTCGAGCGCGTCGAAAAGATATTTCCAACCACGCTCCCACAATTCCATCAACGCCTTTCGCGTCTTCGGGGCGTCCTCGAATTCCGTGTCCCGGTTGCGGTCCGGCTTCTCTCCGTCTGTGGTCAGAAAATCCATCCAGCGCGAGCGCATGTTTCCAGCCATGTGCTTCACGATGATGGCAATGGAATTTGACTCCGCGTCGATCACCGCGAACAAGTCCCCGTCGGAACACTGCGCCATGGCGCGTTCGCCGAGTTTCTTGTAATAGCGAAACAGGTCGATGGAATCTTTCACGTACGACGTCGTAAATTGGTGTGCCATAACGCCATTTTGTTCCTTGCCGCCGCTCTGTCAACTCAAATCGGGGTCTCCGGGAAATGACAATTTGGAATCTGAATGCAACCGCTCGACGCGTCCGCGCAACCAAACAGGACACGGTTGTATTTGCGGCCGAGCGGAAGTCGCCATCGCGAAGCCCATTCCAAAAAAGCGCTTGACAGTTCGCCTTTTATTCGCCTACTATGGCGGCCCTGCGAAACCGTCTCGTTAGGTGGTCGCAAAAAGGAATTCACATTTTTGTTGTATAGAAGGTTGGGAGGAGAACCGTGATGACCATTGGACAATCGCTGTTGCCGGAATTTGATCAAGAGATGCAAGGAACGCGCAAGGTGCTGGAACGCTGTCCCGAAGAAAAGTGGAATTGGAAGCCCCACGAAAAGTCTGGCACGCTCGGCTGGCTGGCGGGTCACGTCGCCAACATGGTGAGCTGGCTGCCATACACGATCCAGACGGAGGAACTCGACTACGCTCCGGTGGGTGGCCCGAGTTTTGAACCGCCGAAAATCACCAATCGCAAAGAATTGCTTGCCGAGTTCGACAAGAACGTCGCGGACGCAAAGTCCGCGCTAGCCGGCGTCAGCGACGCCGAAATGATGAAGAACTGGAGGCTGCTTGCTGGAGGCCAGGAAATTTTTGCCATGCCTCGCATCGCGGCGATTCGCAGCATGGTTCTGAACCATCATTATCATCATCGTGCGCAACTCACCATTTACCTTCGCCTGATGAACGTTGCGGTGCCCGGCCTCTACGGCCCAAGCGCTGATGAAGCGCAGCCCAGCGCCGCCGCCGCAAATTAACAATCGCTCTCTCGCGTAACGGTAGGGGCGCAGCTTGCTGCGCCTCAGCTTGCCTCCAAGCGTCCACGCTGGCAACGCGCTATAATACTGTTTGTCGCTCCTCTGTTACGACCTTCGGAGGTCCGCATGAACACCGAAACTCCCGTCATTCTCTCCGGCGTTCGAACGCCCATCGGAAAATTCCAGGGCGGCCTCGCCGGATTCTCCGCTCCTGAGCTTGGCGCAAAAGTCATTGCTGAAGCCATTTGCCGCGCCGGGCTCGAACCCAAACAAGTGGACGAGGCCATCATGGGCAACGTGGTCCAGGCCGGCCTCGGCCAGAATCCCGCGCGCCAGGCTGCTCTCAAGGGTGGCTGCCAGCCGCGCGTTGCGGCCATGACCATCAACAAAGTTTGTGGCTCAGGATTGAAGGCCGTCGCACTCGCAGCGCAGGCAGTGCAGCTCGGCGAATCGGATATCGTTGTCGCCGGCGGCATGGAATCCATGTCGAACTGCCCGTATCTTTTGCCGCAGGCGCGCACGGGCTACCGGCTAGGAGACGCAAAGATCGTGGACTCGATGATTCACGACGGTCTGTGGGACGCCTACGAAAACTTTCACATGGGCATGACTGGCGAACTCGTTGCGGAAAAATACGGCATCACGCGCGAGGAGCAGGACCGCTTCGCCGTGGAAAGCCACCAGAAAGCCGTGCGCGCGCGCAAGTCCTGCTTCTTCGAAGCGCAGATTCTTCCCATCGAGGTGCCTCAGAAAAAAGGCGATCCCGCTGTCATCAAATACGATGAATCGCCCCGCGAAGATACTTCGCTGGAGGCGCTCGCGAAGTTGAAGCCCGCTTTCAAGAAAGATGGCACGGTGACCGCAGGCAATGCTCCAGGCACGAACGATGGCGCGGCCGCTTTGATCGTCACCAGCGAACGCAACGCGTCGCGCCTCGGCAAGCAGCCTATCGCGCGTATCGTCGCCCAAGCCGTCAGCGGCGTCGAGCCGAAGTGGGTGATGATGGCGCCGGCGGACGCCGTAGAAAAGCTGCTCGCGAAAACCGGCTGGGACCGCGACAAAGACGTTGACCTCGTCGAGTTGAACGAAGCGTTTGCCGTCGCCGCGATCGCCGTCACGCGCCAGCTCAAACTCAAACCGGAAAAAGTCAACGTGAACGGCGGCGCGGTTGCCCTCGGCCATCCTATCGGCGCGAGCGGCGCGCGCATCCTCGTCACGCTGCTCTACGAATTGCAGCGCCGCAACCTCAAGCGCGGCATCGCCGCCCTCTGCCTCGGCGGCGGCAACGCCGTAGCCCTCGCCGTCGAGCGCTTCTGATAGGCTTACAAGCAGTTTGTGAAAATCGAGCACAGTCGCGCTCTCACCATTGCCGTCATCACTGTTGTGGTCCTGATTGTTACGACCTACGCGCATGAACTTCTCTCCCGCCTCTCCGCTTATCGCAACTTGCATCGCTCGGCTCCGTTCTACTACGTCGAAAGCATTGACAAAATCGGCGTCGCTTTTCTCTGTATTCTCGCCGCTTGGCTGATGCGCCGCGCGGGGCCGCGCGAGGTCCTCCGCGAACTGGGCCTTTCCGCGCCGGTTCTCCCGGCGATTGCATTCGGCCTCGGTGTTTCTTTGCCCATGCTCATCGGCTTCGCCCTTACGCGCGACCTGACTCCGCATCCTCAACTCCTTCCCATCCTTTTCCTGACTGTCTTTTCGCCTTTCGTCGAGGAACTCCAGTCCCGCGGTTTCGGCGTCCGCCAATTCCAACGCGGGACCGGCTGGCCCTTTTGGGTCGTCGTCTGGCCTTCGGCTGTGCTGTTCGGATGGAGCCACGTCGAGCAGGGACAGAGCCTGCAAGAAATGGTCGGATTATTTTTCTTGATCGGCTCTGGCGGACTGCTCTTCGCCTGGCTGGTTTATCGCTGGCAAAATCTTTGGGTCCCTGTCGCTCTGCACATCTGCATGAATCTTTGGTGGGAGTTGTTTTCCGTCTCCAGGAACGCCATCGGGGGCTGGTTCCCGTTTTCGCTGCAGACGTTCACGACGGTCCTCGCCATCTTTGTGACCATCTACTACACGCGTTCCAAAGTCCCCGCCAGAGCTGCAAACGCATCAAGCGCAGTTTAGCGGCGCCACCAATACAACTAGCTGGCCGGACTTGGATTCGGCTGAATCCTTTCCATGGATGTGCCGGCTGCCAGGTCGTTGCCGCAGTAGGGGCAGAACTTGTCCAGTTCCGCAACTTCGCGCTTGCACTGCGCGCAGGACGGCTGGAGGTTGCATTTGCAGTTGGGGCAGAAGTTGAATCGCGCGCTGACCGACGCGCTGCACTGCGGACACGGATACGGCAGCGGCTCGCGCATCAAGAAATAAATCACAAAGCCGATCAGTCCCCAAGTGGGAAGGAAAATCAGAATAAGGACGGTCCATAGAGCGGAGTTCATTCCGCGCCGGCTGGCATCGCGATTGACGTACGCCGTCATAAAGATGAAGCTCGCAAGGAAAATACTGGTCAACGTAACCAAGCCGGCGAGAGCGAACGAAGCAAGCACCGGATTGTCCCGCAGCTCCGGCGGAAACATGTCGTTGCCGTAAGGGTTGTAACGCTGCGCCAGGTTGACAGGAATCGCGATGCCGAGCGCGGCGACGTAGAGAAAAGCTACGAGGCCCGTCAACCATTTGGGAATAATCCGGAATTCGTCCCGGAAGCGCAGCTTTTCTTTTCTCCTGCGGACGCGGTTGAGCCGCATCCTTTCGTTGAACGTGCTCGTCACTTTTTGTGAGTAATCAGCCATTTCTTTTCTCTCTCTCGCCACTCCAAACTTTGGGTTCCCATGGTCATCCCGGATCTCGCTTCGCGGGATGAGGGATCTGCTTTTTTCTCGACGCGCCTCTTCAGCGGCTTGGTTTCATCCACTCCGGCTCTTCGGACTGCCGCGCGCTTTCCAGCAGCAACACAATCACCGCAAACACGGCAGGAATTGTCCACCAGAGGCCGAAGCCAATTTCCAGCACGAGTTTCGGCATGCCGGTGAGTTGTCCAATCCACTCGAACACTCGCCAGACGTACGGCGCGCTGGCAATGCCAAAAATCCAGGAGGCCGCGCACGCGAGCCAAAGCATGCGGCGCTTCGGTTCGCGCTCGCGCAATTCCATCGCGCGCAATCGCACACGGAATTGCGTGCGGCTCGCAAGATCCGCAGGGAGCGGAATCGCGGCGGTCCGCAGGGAACGCAGCGCGCGATCAGTTTGCCGCGCATGTTCGTTGCAAAACTCGCAATCCTGCAAATGAGCTTTGAGCCAGTTGCTCTCCGATTGCGCCAACCCTTCCACGCGGCCTTTGGCCACGAGTTGCAGCGCGCGGTCGTGCAAGTTTTCGCTCATGCCGCACCGCCATGTAGCAGCGGCTTTACGCCGCTGCGGCGGCGGGGTAAACCCGCCGCTACACACACAAAGGGATAATCCGCTGTCATGCCGCACCTCCCTCGAGCGCGCCGCGCAGCGCTTCCAGTCCGCGATAAAGCCGCGACTTGACGGTCGAAACGGGAATGCTTAGCACGCCGGCCATCTCTTCGATTTGCAACTCTTCCTGAAAGCGCAGGACCAGCACTTCGCGGTAAATCGCGCGAAGTTTTCCGAGCGACGCCTGCACGTTCTCTTCTGTTTCTTGCGCCAGCACCTGGTGTAAGGGCGACGGCTCGCTTTCATTCGGAATTTGCAGCGCTCGTTCCTGCTCGGGGTCCATGAGCGCGTCCAGGCTCTGCGCTTTCTTCGTGCGCTGCCAGTCGATCACCAGATGCCGCGCGATGGCGAAGAGCCAGGCTTCGAACTTCGATTTGCCGTCGTACTGGTGGCCGCGTTCGAGCACGCGGATCCACGTTTCCTGGAAAAAATCCTCCGCACGCGCCTTGTCGCCGGTGATGTAAAGCAAGTAGCGGAAGAGCCGGTATTGATACTGCTCGATCAGCCGGTCGAGCAAATCGGGATCGCGCTTCTGCAAGCCGCGCGCAATGCTTTTTGCTTCATCGCGCATCAGCGTGGAAAACGACAGCGTTGGCCCAAACGCGTTCGAACCAAAGAACGACCCAGCTTGCGGCGAGCTTAGACATGAAGTCGAGGTGTTCATTCTAACTGGTATACGGGCTGCAGCTGCAAAAAGACGCAGGAAGATTGGCGCGCCATCTTTTTGGTCTAAGGCTTGTAGTTTCATTGAGTTAGAGGCACTTTGTTCCGCGGTGGCGGTGGTGTTTGAGTGGAAAGGAAAAGCTGCAAACTAGCTTGTGCCGCAAGCTAATTTGTCCTATAAAGTACTCTGCTATCTAGCACAGCTCCTCTTTGCTGATTTGGCGGGAAGGCCGTATGACCACTGGCTCTCTGGAACTCCTGAAACTGAACCGGCTGATTCATGACCCGGGCCGGCTGCTGATCGTAACCTTCCTCTATCCTGTAGCGAAGCTGGAT
>QHYL01000458.1 GCA_003224105.1 Acidobacteriota bacterium
CGCTCGCTTCGATTGCCAAGAAATACCGCGTTACGCCCGCAGCTATCGCCGAGGCCAACAATATCGAGCGCACTGCAGTGTTGGAGCCGGGAACGAAGCTGACGATTCCCGCAACGCAATCAGCGTCGGAAACCAAACGTCTCCTTGTAAGCTACCGCGTGCGGCGGGGCGACACGCTCGCAGGAATTGCGGACCGCTTTAGCGTGAACTCGGAAGACGTGCGCAAGTGGAACCGCTTGAGGTCCAATCACGTGAGCCGCGGCATGGTGCTTCGGATCTACACCATCGGCGGCGCGCCAGAACGTTACCGCAGGAGCGCGCGGTCGCGGTCAAAAAGAAAAACCAGCGTTTCCTCACCCGCAAAAGTTGCTAGCGGGCCAGGCGGCGGAAATTCACACTAACCCTTTTATTTTCAAATAGATAAAATACCAGCAAGAGAAGCCGCATAATCGCACCGGGACGCTGCCGCTCGCCCTTCGTCAGCCTTCGAAAGCGTTGTTTCTTCGGGCTTCGCAGACTACTTGACAACTTCGGTCGAGTACGATAACAAACAACGGCGCGAGAACGGGGTGTTCTTGTAGAACTCGGGACAAAACGGCAAAATTGCTGACCCGTGGAACACGGCGCTAATGAGATTCCCCCAGGGGAGGACGGAATGGATTTCGAGAAAGAAAGCTTCGAAGATGACAATGACCTGTCGCGGCTGGAAGACGACGAGGAGCTGGGCGGCGAAACACAGGAAATGGTCGAAACCGAGGAAGAGGAACTGGCGATCGTAGGCGAGGAGTCCGAAGAGGAAGCTCCCGCGCCGAGACCCGCTCCCGCGGCCCGGCCGGCTCCCAAGAAAGCGGCAAAAAAGAAGACGGTTCCGAAGAAAAAAGCAAAAGCGAAAGCCAAAAAGAAAGCCGCGAAGAAGCCGGCGAAAAAAACGGCCAAAAAGAAAAAGCGGCGCTAAGCGTTCTGGCCACGACAGAAAGTGTTTTCGAAAGAGCTGGGGACTGGTCCCGGCTCTTTCTTTTGTGGGAAGCTGCCATTTCAAATTGAGAGCTGTGCCTGACTCTGGGTCTTCCCAACTTGAACATGAACTCTTCCATTTAAGGACTCCTCCCCTAACACAAAAAGGCTTCTCTTGCCTGAATCGGCAAGTACCGCTAGCATAACCCCGCATGTTACGGGCGTTAGAACAGATACGCCGAATGCGGGGCGGCGCGCAATCCCACCTGATGCGCTGCGACGACGGCAACTATTATGTCGTGAAGTTCCAAAATAACCCGCAGCACCGCCGCGTGCTGGTCAATGAACTGCTAGGGACAAGGCTGGCAGGGCGATTGGGGCTACCCACGGTTCCGGCGGAGATTGTGGAGGTGTCGGAGGAATTGATCCGGTTGACGCCGGAGCTGGCAATGGAACTGCCGCGCTCGCGGGTTCCCTGCCAGCCTGGGCTGCAATTCGGGTCGCGCTATCCCGTAGACCCGCGCCGCATTGCGCTGCACGATTTGCTTCCGGAGGAGCGGTTGCGGGAAGTAGAGAATCTTCATGACTTTGCAGGAATGCTGGTCTTCGACAAATGGACTTGCAACACCAACGGGCGTCAAACGGTCTTCTTTTATGAAAGTCACGCCATGCAAGGACCTGAGGAATGGCGCTACAAGGCGCGGATGATCGACCAGGGCTTTTGCTTCAACGTCGGGGAGTGGAATTTTCCAGATGCCCCGCTGCGCGGACTTTACTCGCGCAGCTGTGTGTACCTGGGCGTAATCGGGATGGAATCCTTTGCGCCTTGGATCGAGCGCCTGGAAAATCAAATGACCGAGCGCGTCTTGGATGGTTTTCTGCGGGAGATTCCGCCGGAATGGTACGCGGACGATTACGACGCGCTCACGCGGCTTGCCGGCCAGTTGCATCGCCGGCGGACCCGGGTGCCGGATTTGATCCTGGAGGCCAAGCGGTCGAGCCGCCAGCCTTTTCCTAACTGGATTTGAACCAAGGGAGCGCCAATGAACGAACGCGATACTAGAACACAAGCAAACAACGCCCCGGCGGACGAGCGCATCTTTGCCTACCGCATCCTGCGCTATACGCCGAATCTGGTGCGGGACGAATGGGTCAACATCGGTGTCCTGCTTTTTGCTCCGGAGACGGGGGAACGGCGGCTGAGACTGATCGAAGACCAGGAGGAGTTGAACCGTGTGCACCGGCTGCATCCGCAAGCTGACGAATCCTTGCTGCTGCGGCTGCGCGACGACCTGGAGGACCGCTTTCAATCGGTAAATGGGAAGAGCGGGGGCGGCAACGATTGGCAGGCCCTGCTTGCCAAGTGGGACGACACGCTTTCCAATGCTCTGCAACTCTCGCCGCAGAAGGGCACGCTGGCGCAAGACCTCGACGCCGAACTGGAGCGCTTGTACGGCGATCATGTGGCGCTGCAGCGTGGCTCTGGTCGTGTGGGCGCGCCCGGCAGCCGGGCACAGATGCGTTCCTACTGCCAGCAAGTCTTCCGGCATGCCGGCCTATGGGAGCGCATCGGGAAAAGGGCTCCTATTTCTCAATTCACCTTTCCCGGCGATCCCTTGCGCATCGATTATTCCTATCGCCGCAATGGCACGCGCGGCTTCGTGCATACACTGCCGGTCAGGCGCGCACCGGGCGAAACGAAGAACTTGGCCTATACTGCCGGGCGCATTAGCTCCAAAGCTCCTTGGAAATCGGAATTTGCCGCCATCACCGATGTGGAATTAAACGATGGAATCCCCCTGCACTGCTTCGTCCGCGACACCCTGCGCGACGCGGGCATTGAGCCTGTTCCCCTGGATCATTTCGCCGTGTGGGTGGCCAGGCTCAAGCCGATGATTCAATGAGCTGTGGAGAGAAGCTCGCTTCAAAATTCAAAAGCAGCAGCCTAAGCTTCGACGGCGAGAATCAAAAGGGTCGCATCGTCGGTCAGATGCCCGCCGCTAAATTCGGAAATCGCCGCGGCAATCTTTTCTTGTATCGCGTTTGCGGACAGCTTGCGGTGCTCTTCGAGCAAGGATAATAGCCCCTGGTCTCCGAACTCCTCGCCCTCGCGGTTGCTGGCTTCTGTCACACCGTCCGTAAAGAGGACCAGACGATCTCCGGGCGCGAGATCCACCGTCCCCAGCCCGAAACTCTGTTCCTCGAAAACCCCCAAGACTCCCCCGCCTTCCTGCAGCCGTTCGTGCGAGCCGCACGCTCGCACGACAATGGGCGCATTGTGTCCCGCGTTGGCGTAGCGCAGCCTTCGCGCCGGGCCATCCAGTTGCGCGTAGAAAAGCGTGATGAAGCGGTCGGTGTGGGTGTTTTTCCACACCAGAGAATTCAAACTGTTGCACAGAAGATCAGGCGTCACAGACGGCGAAGAAAGTCCCCGGACGGCCGCCTGCAAATTGCACATCAGCAGCGCCGCAGGGATTCCTTTCCCTGCCACATCTGCAATGCACAGACCCAGCCTATCTTGACCCAGTGCTAGAACGTCGAAATAATCGCCGCTCACCGTCCTTGCCGACTGCCAGGAAGTGGCGATTTCATAGCCCGTCACCTGGGGAATCTCGCGCGGAACAAGCCTTTCCTGAATCGCCTTGGCCTCTGCGATTTCGCGGTCTTGTTCCTCAAGATGGTGAATGGCTTCTTCCTGCGCCTGCTTCTCTTCCTTGGCCCGCCGGCGCGCTGCACGCCGCTCGCGCCCCTGTTCAATTTGTTTTTCCAGGATTTCCAGCAGCCGCGAGTTGTCCCAGGGCTTTTCCACAAAATCGCTGACGCCATGCTGCATGGCGGCGACGGCCAGCCCCACGGTGGCCCAGCCGGTCATGGCCACGACAGGCGGCGCGTCCGCCATTTCCTTCAGATGTCCGAGCACGTCCAGTCCTTCGCGCCCGGACGTTGTATCCCGCGCATAGTTCAAGTCCATGAGCAGAAGATCGAATTCCCTTTGCGCCAATGCCTCAAGCAAATCGGCGGGGTTGCTCACCGTTTCGAGCAGGTAGCCTTGGCCTTTGAGGAGCAATTGCAGGGCATCCAGCACATCCTTCTGGTCGTCGGCAATGAGAATCCGCTGCTGCATTGTCTCGCAATCCGTGGCAGTCTCGATCATCGTTGCGGTCATGGCTCTACCCGTTCTTGGCCCTCGTAAACGCAGGCCGATGACCAGCAAAGGACGGCTCTAACCTATTGAATTCCTAGCGATTTGCCAAGGGATTTGGCTGATGCAAGGAACACCAACTGACCGCTTGCGGGAACGTTCATCCCACTTCCGGACGGCTGCCCGTATTCGCAACACGCAACCTTCGAGATCCTGCCAATCCACAGCCCTGGAGCTTCCGGCTCGGCACAGCTCAATCTGTAGTATCCGGCGTTCGCTAAACGAATCGCGCGAAGCTCCGGACCACCCTACAGCAGCGGCTCTGACCAGTTCTCCAAAGTCTCCTTTACCTTGTGCAGGAACTGGTGTGCGATGGCCCCGTCAACCACGCGATGGTCATAGCTCAGCGTGACGTAGCACATCGAACGGATGGCAATGGCGTCATCCACCACCACGGGGCGCTTCTCAATGGCGCCAAGGCCCAGGATGCCCACGTTCGGCTGGCTGATTACCGGCAAACCGAAGAGCCCGCCGAAGACGCCCGGATTCGTAATGGAAAAAGTGCCCTCCTGGACCTCTTCGGGCTTCAGCCTCTTCGAGCGAGCGCGCTCCGCCAGATCGTTCATGGTGCGCTGGATGCCGAGGAGGTTTTTTTCGTCGGCGTTCTTCACCACCGGAACAATCAATCCCCAGTCCAGCGCCACGGCGATTCCGATGTTGATGTCCTTATGGATGACCACGTTCGTGCCGTCAAGCGAAGCGTTCATCGTCGGAAATGCACGCAGACCTGCCACCGCGGCTTTCACGAAAAATGGCATAAACGTCAGTTTGGTCTCGTAGCGCTTCTCGAATTCTTCTTTCGCTTTGGCGCGCAGGATCGCTACTTTGGTCATGTCAATTTCATCGACCGAATATACGTGCGGGGAAACATGTTTGGAGGCCACCATGTGCTCGGCGATCCTTTGCCGCATGGTGCTCATGGGCTGCACTTCATAATTGCCGAAATAAATTTTTTCGCGGGGCACAGCGGTTTCGAGGGCCACATGAGCCTGAGCCCCGGACGCGCCTGGAGCGGCCGCTGGTGCCGGTGCCGGCGGCACCAGGACAGGCCTCGCCGCCGGAATTGAAACGACCGAGGGAGCAGCCGCTGGTGCGCTCCCCGCCCCTGCAGTTATGACCGCCTCAATGTCCAGCTTGCTGATTCGCCCGCCGGCGCCGGTACCGGGAACCGTGGAAAGGTCGATGCCGTGTTCTTTGGCCATGCGGCGCACGAGCGGCGAACTGTGAATGCGCTCGCTGGAGGAACCCGCAGCGGAAGCAGCCGGAGCCACAGCCGCCGGAGTCGAGGCAGCCGCGGGTCTGGACACCGGCGTTGGCGGAAGTGCAGCAGCAGCTGCCGCGGGGACTCTCGCCGGGGCGGGCGCTGGGGATTTCGCTGGAGCCGGAGCGGGCGCTGGGGATGATGCAGCAGCGGAAGAGCCGGCGGCATCAATCACACCAACGACCGTCTGGATCGCCACGGTCTGGCCCTCTCCAACCTTGATCTCCTTGAGCACGCCGGCGGAGGGAGACGGAATTTCCGCGTCCACTTTGTCCGTAGAAATTTCAAATAGCGGCTCGTCGCGCTCGACCTTGTCACCGGGCTTCTTGAGCCACTTGGTGATGGTTCCCTCGAAAATACTCTCGCCCATCTGGGGCATTACGATGTCAACAGCCATGTTCGTTCTCCTCAAGAACAGTTTACAGTCGCCAGTGGAAAGTTAAAACAAATCAGGGATGCAAGAGTGCTTGATGATCTGCCATCAGGCCCTTGCCCCTTTCGACGACTGACTCTCAACTGTCAAATCCCTTCTCAATACCGCGCCAATTCCTTTGCGGTAGAAAAAATCTTCTTCGCGTTGGGCAGAAAGTGATCTTCCAGCGTGGGTGCGTATGGCACCGGAGTATCGAGCGACGTGGTTCGCAGCACCGGCCCGTCCAGATCGCTGAAGGCCTTTTCGCACAGTAGCGCAGCGATTTCCCCGGCGATTCCGCCCGTCTTCGTGTCTTCGTGCACGACCAGGCATTTGTTGGTCTTCTTCACAGAACTCAGAATCGCTTCTTCATCGAGTGGCAGGAGAGTCCTCAAATCAATCACTTCTGCTTCGATTCCCTCTTTTGCCAGCGCGTCCGCGGCCTCCAGCGAGGTGTGCATCATCGCGGCGTAAGAAAGAATTGTTAGGTGGCGGCCTTCGCGGCGAACCACGGCCTTGCCGATGGGAACCGTATATTCCTCCGCCGGAACCTCTCCCTTGATCCGCCGGTAAAGAAATTTGTGTTCGAAAAACAGAACAGGATTATTATCCCGCACCGCGGCTTTCAGCAGCCCCTTCGCATCATACGGCGTCGAGGGATAAATCACTTTTAGCCCCGGTGTGTGCACGAAATACATCTCGGGGTTTGCCGAATGGAAAGGCCCGCCGTGGACTCCGCCACCCGAGGGCCCGCGAATCACGATAGGCGCGGGAGCG
>QHYL01000459.1 GCA_003224105.1 Acidobacteriota bacterium
TCGGCCTTACCGAGTCCATGCTCAGTCTCGTGATGGCCATTGGGTTCGGCCTGAGTCTTTCCACCACCGCCATGGTCGCGCGCCGCATTGGCGAAAAAGATCCTGCTGGCGCGGCGGTGGCCGGCGTCCAGGCCATCGCCATAGGCTTGGCGTTTTCGGCCATGGTCGGCCTGCCTTGCCTTTTTTATGCGCCCAATCTTCTCCGTCTGATGGGTGCGTCGCCGCAGATCGTCGCCACAGGCTCCGGGTATGCCCGCATCGCGCTCGGCGGCGGTGGCGTTATCATGATGCTCTTTCTCAACAACGCCATTTTTCGCGGGGCCGGCGACGCGGCCATCGCCATGCGCCTTTTGTGGGTCTCGAACATCATCAATCTCATCCTCGATCCCTGTCTCATTTTCGGCTGGGGGCCATTTCCTAAGCTCGGCGTCACTGGCGCGGCCCTCGCTACTTTCACCGGCCGCAGCATCGGCGTGCTCTATCAGTTTTACCGCCTGCTCCGCGGTTCGGAACGCCTCCGCATTTTGCGCAGCCAACTCCGTGTCAACCTGGGAGTTCTCTTGCGCTTGCTGCGCGTTTCGCTCACCGGCATTCTGCAATTCCTCATCGCGCACACCAGTTGGATTGGCCTCGTGCGCATCGTTAGCGTTTTCGGCTCGGATGCTCTGGCTGGCTACACCATCGCCATCCGCATACTTATTTTCATCCTCCTGCCGAGCTGGGGTTTGAGCAACGCCGCCGCCACACTCGTTGGGCAGAATCTTGGCGCGAAGCAGCCCGAGCGCGCCCAAATTTCTGTTTGGCGCACCGGCTTTTACAACATGCTGTTCCTTGGCATCATTGGCGTGATCTTTCTCGTTTTCGCCACGCCAGTCATTCGCCTCTTCACGAACGATCCCGCAGTGGTGCCCTTGGCGGCCACCTGCCTGCGCATCTTGAGTTACGGCAACATCGCCTACGCGTACGGGATGGTGATGCTCCAGGCCTTCAACGGCGCGGGCGATACGGTTACGCCGACTTGGGTCCATTTTTTCGGCTTTTGGTTGCTCGAGATTCCTCTGGCGTATTTCCTCGCGATCCCCAGGCATGTGGGAGCGAACGGCGTGTACATCTCCATCGTCGTCGCCGAAGCGGCTATCGCCATAGCTGGAGTTTTCCTTTTCCGGCGCGGCCGCTGGAAAGGCCAGCAAATTTAGCGGCGCCGCGCTCTATTTTTGCGCCCGCATGGCGCTTGACTCGGAGGCGTATAATCTCCGCACCTGGGAGGTACGCACATGGCCAAGACCAAGCAATTTACGATCATCGTCGACAACCAGCCCGGCGCCGTCGCACGCATCGCGAAGGCGTTGGGGGACTCGAAAGTGAATATTCTGGCGCTTTTGGGAACGGCGCAAGGAACGGGTGGAACCGTTCAGCTCGTCGCCGAAGACGCCAAGAAAGCCAAGAAGGCGCTGGATGCCGCCCACGTCTCTTATCAGGAGACACCCGCGGAGCAGCACGAGCTGCCCAACAAAGCCGGGGCACTGGCGCAATGTCTCGCATCACTCGAGAAAAAGGGCGTCAACCTCAGCTCCATCCACGCAACAGCGGCGAAAGGCGGTAAGAAAGCCGTCGTCGTGTATACCGCGGAAGCTGCCTCCAAAGCGGCGACCGCCACGGCATAACGATCGGACTATTAACGGCGCGCCTTGCAGGAAGCGCGCAGTACTCGGTCGCCGTGTGCGACGTTGTTCCCTGGTAGACAGGAGTCTTTGCGCATGTGCGCACTTTGTTACGCAAATCACTCTATCTTGTTGACTACATAGCCAGGCAATCCACATAGCCGCACAATCTACATAGCCAGACAATCTACATAGCGGTTGTCCCCTAAATCAGCTTTAGGCCCGCCCCGGAAGGGCGACCGGTAGGCACACTGTGGTAATCTAGACACGCCGACGCAGATTTTCCAGCGCTTCGCTCCCATTTGGGTTTATCTATAAGTTGTTCCAAATCAATCTCTTAGGAGGCATTGCAAACGAGCGGGGCCTGCGGCAATGAGGGTGCAATTCCAGGATTGCGAGATCGCAATCGTAGCAATCAGCATTCATCTAGAAATACAAAGAGAGGAGGACTGAGGCCATGTCGCTTAAGAGTTTCCTCAAAAAACTGCTCCGCTACACGCTTTGCCTGGCCGCCGGACTTTTCACTTTTGCTGCCTGCGGGTACACCGACTATCGCCTCTGGCCCCTGGACCTGCCGGCTTCCGCGCATCCGCGGATGCCTGTGACTGTCGTGAAGGACAACAGGCTGGTTGTTCCGTTCAGCCTGGAAGTTCCTGCGGTGGAAATCGCGACATTTAACGACCAGCTCGAAGCCTTTCTGCGTTTTGAGTATCTGCGCGGGCGCGAAGCTCGCGAGGGTCGCGACACCTCCCACATGTACTTGACGGCCACAAACACGAAGAAGGGGCCGCAATACAAGATTTTCCTGGTGACCGATAACGATCTGCTTTCCGCCGTGCCACAGGTTGCCAGCCTGAAGGGACGCAACCTCATCACGCATTATGAATTCCAGACCTGGTCGCAGAAGGAATACAACTATTACCAGCAGCAGAGCCACATGTTCGACGTGGCATACGATGTGCCTACGGACCAGAAGCTCGAAACGATCAGCTCTTCCAAGATGCTTCCTGAGCTGGCGCAATTCCTGATCTTCAAGTCGCAAACCGACAATCGCGTGGTGGACAACAGCGATACCGCGGCCCGGCCGCTGACGCGCGAGCAGGCCACGCAATTGGCCTCGGACATCCTCGAAGTCGCCCACTTCTACGACCTGCCGCTGGATTACTTCATGGGCGTCGGCGCCATGGAAAATGACTATATGGACGTCAACGGCGACCTGACCCACGCGGTCTGGAAGAAGCGCGCCGAGCGCGGAGACATCGTTTTGCGCCGCACGCGCAAGCGCGTCATGGTCAGCGACTACGCCATGGGCATCTGGCAGATCACACGCCAAACGCTGCGCGCGGCGCATCAGCTCTATTTGCACGACAAGCGCGATTACAGCCAGCTGCCCGCGCGCCTGCGGCCTTCGCGGGAGCTGGACTTGAACAACGTCAGCGACGCGGTGCTGACCACCTACGCCGGATTGCTGTTGCGCGACCTGCTCGACCATTTCGGCGGCGACGTCGAGAAAGCCATCGGCGCCTATAACGGCGGCGTCCGCTCTCCTAATCCGGCTTACGCTTCCAGCGTCAAGAACATTGCCGACTATGCCCGCCGCATCCTGGAACACGCCACGGCCCAGGACGATCCAGACGCAAAAGCAAAAGCTTCAGACAAGTCCCAACCCGTCGCAGCTTGCAAGCCCGCCGCATCCAGCGATGCGCAGAGCACAAATGCAAGTGGATGTGTACCGCCTGCGACGCCTAACCCAACCACGGATGCCACGGAAAAATCCGCGCCGCTGCCAAAGCCCCCTTACCGCCGCAGCGACGACTAAAGCGGCGACTTTCTCGCTACCTGCTTATTTGACGGGACTTCGGACTTCAGTGGTCGTGGGACATTTCGGCCATTTCACGGGAGGGCTTGGACTTGCGGCGCAGGGCGGCCATTTTCGCGTCGTCGTTGGGGGCGAAGTAGCCCACGGCGATGCCCATCGCTCCTTCGCGCAGCAGCTTGCCGGTGGGATTGTCGTACGTGGCGGTGGTTTTCAAAACGTCGCCGGCAGAAAATTTGTAGCCGCCTTCCTGGACAAACAGTTTCACGGGCATGGACTCCAGCAAGCCCTTGTCGTCCACCTTGGCCTCGAGGGTGGCCACGGTGTCCTTGCGCGTGGCGTCTTCGAGCACGATTTCCCGGCCATAGTCGTGGAGATGCCCGCCGACGCCGAGAAGCACGCCATCATATTTCACGGTCACGGCGCCGGACTTCTGGCTTTTGCCCGCGGGGATGTCGTAGCCAGAGTTTCCGCAGGACTTCACGTCCATCCATGCGGGATAGACGTTCTTGAGCGGAGCGGCGCTTTCGGTGGCGTCCTGAAAGGGAATGGCCACTTCCAGATAAACCTTGTCGTAGGAAGTTGCTGTAGGGTTATAGACCATCGTCTCGATGCGAATCTTGTCGCCCTTTTGCACGTGATAGCCGTAGCCGGGCACTTCGGCCCAGTCGGTCATTTCGCTGCCGGCGCCGAAAATGTGCTCTTCCTTGTTGGGGCAAAGAAAGTCGCTGCGATTCTCGTTCCAGAAGGCGGTGTGATGCAGAAGAGTTCCGGGAACGGCGTTGCCGGAGGCATCCACGAGCCTCGGGTGATAGGCGAGGAGCCAACCGTCGAAGGAGGTTTGCCAGGTTTGATCGGGAGGCTGCGGCATTTTCATGTGGCCGGTGCGCGCGGGAAGATTCATCGGGCCGACGCGGAGCGTAACGGTGTGCGTCGCGGCGTCGATTTTGGCGTCGAGCGTGACGGCCTTGGCGATCGCATGATGCATGCCTTCCTGCATGAAGCCGCCATGATGCATGTGCTGCATGTCCATGGGAGGTTCGGCGGGTTTTTCTTGCGCCGTGGCTACAGTGGCGGTAAACAAGCTGGTAATCGAGAACAGAAACAAGAATTTGAGAGTCTTCATGGGATTACTCCAGAGCGCGAGCCAGGGCCAACGCATCTCAAGCTCCATGATAGCGCCGAAGGCAGGCGCGCGTCTTGCGCGAGCGATCGCGCCTGCTGCGACTGGAATTCCTTGGGAAAACAGCTACAATCGCGGCGCATGAAAACTCTGCGCTCTCTTGCTTTGTCCTTCCTGATGTCAGGACTGATGTCAGGACTCGTGCTGCTGGCAAATTGCCCGGCGCGGGCGCAGAAACCTTCCACGGCGGACCTGCTGGTTCTGAACAACGTGACCGTCGTGGACGTACGCACGGGAAAGCTGCAGCCGGATCAAACGGTGGTGCTGGAGCGCAACCGCATTTACTCCGTGGGGCCGAGCAAATCCGCCAAGTATCCGCGCAACGCCGACAGCGTAAATTGCAAGGGAGGGTACCTGATACCGGGCTTGTGGGACATGCATGTGCACCTGGCGTTCGGCGACTGGTTCCCGGATGCGAAGGATATTTCGCTGCCGCTCTTTATCGCCAACGGCGTGACCAGCGTCCGCGACATGGGCAGCGACCTGGACGTTGTGGAGGATTGGCGGAACGAGATTGAAGCCGGACGGATGATTGGGCCGCGGATTTTTACTTCGGGGCCAATGCTCGACGGACCGAAGCCGCGCTTTCCGAGTTCGATTGCGATTGCCACTCCCGAAGACGGGCGGCGCGCCGTGGACAACTTGAAGGAACGTGGCGCGGACTTTATCAAGCTGCAATCGCTAATCCCGCGAGAGGCGGTGCCGGCCATTGCCGAGGAAGCGAAGAAACAAGAACTCGCCTTTGAAGGGCACGTGCCGGATGCGATGCGCGCGAGCGAAATGTCCGAAGCCGGGATGAAGAGTTTCGAGCATCTGATCGGGATTTTTGAGGGGAGTTCGCCCGCGGAGGAAGATTTTCTTAAGGGCGGCAAGACAGAAGGGAAGTTTCTGGCGACGTTCGACGAAGCGCGCGCGGCTTCGCTGGCTGCATTGTTGGCGAGGAATCACACGTGGCAGTGCCCGACGCTGGTCTGGGAGCGCGGGGGAAACCTGCTGGACGTGAGCGATTTTAGCGCGGACACGCGCGTCAAATATGTGCCGGCGCCGTGGAAGAGCAAAACGTGGAAGCGATTTACCGACGAAATTACGCAGGGATACGGTTCGGACGACCTTGCCACGCGCAAGAAATTTGTCGAGAAAGAGCTCGAACTCG
Source organism: Acidobacteriota bacterium (assembly GCA_003224105.1). Classification (GTDB taxonomy): domain Bacteria; phylum Acidobacteriota; class Terriglobia; order Acidiferrales; family UBA7541; genus Acidiferrum. The sequence continues at coordinate 5,814 of QHYL01000459.1, forward strand.
TGCGGATGCTTCACAAAGCAGGGGTCGAATTCCTTGCCGGAACGGACACTCCCGCGGGCGTTCACATTTTCCCCGGCTTCAGTTTGCACGAAGAACTGCAACGATTTGTCGCTGCCGGATTCACGCCGCTGGAAGCGCTGCAGACTGCAACGCTGAATCCTGCGCGCTTCTTTGGAATGCAAGAGCAGCTTGGCACGATTGAAGAAGGCAAGCTGGCGGACCTGGTGCTGCTCAGCGCGAATCCGCTGGAGGATATTTCCAATACGCAGAAGGTCGCGGGCGTATTTGTAAACGGAAGATATTTTTACCACGCGGAGATCGAGAAAATGCTGACGGGCGTGGAGTCAGCGGCACGCCGTCATCCCTGATGGCTCAGCCTGGCGAGACGTGGACCTTTCCTCAGTGAACCGAGCCGATGAAGACGCCGAACGGCGCAATCGCAAAATGTTCCAAAGGCATGGAAGTTTGCTCAGGTTCGGGAGCGGCAAGCAGCGTTTTTGTGGAAGTGCCTTTGATGCCGAGCGAGGCGAGATCGAACTTTACGGTATGCGCCTCGCCGCTCATATTCAGCACGACTAACACGGAATCGCCGTTGGCGGGATTTTTGCGCAAGAAAGCGAGAACGTTAAGGTCGTCGCGGTCCAAAGAAACGTAGCTTCCCTCGCGCATATTTTGCAAGGCGGGCTCGCTCTGGCGCACTTCGAACAGGCGCTTGTAGAACGACAAGATGGAGCGAGGGTCCTTCGATTCGACGCTGACGTTGTATTCCGCGGAGCTGGGCGGTATCGGAAGCCAGGTGTGATCCGCGGCGCTGAATCCGGCATCTTTCGCGGTGTCCCACTGCATGGGAGTGCGCTCGCCGTCGCGGCCTTTTTCCTCCGGCCAGCCAATTTTGCCGATGGGATCCTGGACGTCTTCCTTGCGCGTTGGCGGCGTGGTCCTCATGCCGATTTCTTCGCCGTAATACATCAGCGGCGTCGTGCGCGGAGTCAGAAGAAGAGCGGCCATCAGCTTCGCGATTTGATCGTTGTGAACGCCGTCGCCGTAGCGGTCCCAGGCGCGCGGCTGATCGTGGTTGCTGAAGAAGTAGTGGGGCTGGCCGTGAGCGGGACTGTTCTCCACTTCGTCCAGCAGCTTGCGAAAATCCGGCGCGGAGAGCTTGTTCACGTCGGCAATCTGAAAATCCATGGGCAACTGGACTTCATCGTTGTGCGTGCCGTACATTTTGGTGAGTTCTTTGATGTTGGGCTCGTCCGCTTCGCTGATCAAGACCGGATTTCCCGGATAAGCGTCGACGACCTTGCGCATTTCGCGCAGCACTTCGTGAATTTCCGGCAGATTGTCGGTGTATTTGTGCTGGATGTTCATCGGGATTGCGCCAATTCAAGTCCGGCTGCTCGACGTAGAAGTGATGGTAGTAATACTGACCTGCGGTGGGATCAAATTGCCAGGCGGAGTGGCCAAACCACGACTGCCAATTGTTGGGAGGCTGCCCGGGGCCCTTGCCATCGCGCCAGATGTACCAGTCGCGCTTCGGATTCGTGCGCGAGGAACGCGACTCCTTGAACCAGGGATGCTGGTCGGAGGTGTGATTCGGAACGAAATCCATAATCACGCGTATGTTTCGCTTCTTCGCTTCAGCCATCAGGCGCTCGAAATCCGCCAAGGTGCCGTAGAGAGGATCGAGCGCGGTGTAATCGGCAACGTCGTAGCCAAAATCGACGAGCGGCGAGGGATACATGGGAGTAATCCAAATGGCGCCGATGCCCAGATCGTGCAAGTAGTCCAAGCGGGACGTGATGCCGTTGATGTCGCCCACGCCGTCGCGATTCGAGTCCTGAAAGCTGCGCGGATAAATTTCATAGATCACCGCGTGCTTCCACCAGGGATCTTGCTTTGTTTGAGGCGCGTGGCTGGGCACAGCTTTTGGAGAGTGGGTCTGTTGCGCCAGGGCCGGGATTGCAGCCAAGCAAAGGCCGAGTGTTAGAGCGAGACGAGAAAACTTAGCGAACTTGAGCACGGCTTCTCTCCTGGAAATGCTTCTTGTTCAATGTTTCCGGCTACGGCCTTGTTTCTCCACGGTTCTGCAACTGTTCCGACAGCTTGAGTTCACGATCGGCGTCGTCCATCTGGCCCAATTCGCGATACGCCAGCCCGAGCAGATGATGGGGAATCGGATTATTCGGATCCATGGCGAGGGCGCGCTGTAACGCGCGGGCGGCGAGCAGGGGCTCGCCTTTTTTCTCGAGCACCTTGCCCATCAGGATGTACGGGCCGGTGGACGTAGCGTCGAGCCAGATCGAGCGCTGCAACAGTTTTTCCGCATCCTCGTATTTCTGCGCGCGCGAGTAAGCGTCGGCCAGTTTGTAGTAGACCGCGGCGTCGCCGGGATTCAGCTCCAATTCCTTCTGGAATTGCTCGGTGGCTTCTGGGATGCGCGACTTATAAAGATAAATTTCTCCCAACAGCATGTGCGCCAGGGGAAGTTTGGGGTCCAGCTCGATGGCCTTCTTTGCGTACTCTTCCGCGATGGGCGCAAAATCCTGGCGCAGCAGCATGCGCGCCGTGAAGAGATAGCTGGCGGCGGAATCGGGAGCCACCGCAAACATTTTCGCGAAGGACTTGCGCGCCCCGGGATAATCCTTCGTCTGGATGTAGCAGATCCCTAGAATGTACGAAGCATCGACGTTTGCGCTGGGAAACCAGGTTTGCACTTTTTCGAGCGGCGCGATTGCGTCGGCGGGGCGTCCGGCGAGGTAGCTCGAGATTCCCAGCAATTGCAAGGCTTCGTTGTCGGCCGGATTCTCGGCGAGAGCTTTCTTCAGATTCGCGGCCGCATTCAGATAGTCGCCCTTCTTGTAGTAGACGACTCCCAATTCATGGGAGAGGCCTTTCGGCGCGGGTTGCTTGGCGGCCAGCGCGTCCAGTTGCGTAATCGCCTCCTCGAATTTGCCTTGCTGCGATAAACGACGCGACTCCGCAAATGCCACATCGGGCGCTACGATCTGCTTGGGTTTAGGCGTCTCGATTTGTTTCTCTGGCTTGCTGCCCTGCGCCTGGCCCGAAACTGCGCCGCAAAGAAACAGGAAACTCATCAGGAAAACCCCACCGAAAATTGTGGAAAGACAAAAAGAATTGCCCGCACTGGAATACCGAATGCGCCCAGACGTCGGCCCTGCGTTCCCATCCGGCATTCTTGCAACTTCAAGCACAGACAACCCCTGCCTTTCGTTCATTACGGTTGAGGATGATTCAAATCGCCGCTGATCTGCTCGAGATTCTCGCGCGCTAGCTTGTGATGGGGATCGATTTGCAGGGCGCGCTGAAAGTGCACCTTTGCCTCCGCAAGATTTCCCGTTTCTGCCAGGGCGCCGCCCAAGTTGGCTTCCGCATTGGCATCCCCAGGCCGCAAGCGAACCGCAGCACGATAATGTTCAATCGCCTCGGCGAATTTCTCCTGAGAAACAAGCGCGTTGGCGAGATTGTATTGCGCGTCGAAATTGTCGGGCTGCACTTTGAGCGCCGCAGACAGATAGGATATGGCCTCGTCGACGCGCCCCGCGGCCAAAAGGGAAGCGCCAAGCGCATTGTTCGCGGTGGCGTCCTGAGGGCGAAGCTGCACGGCCTGCTCAAACTGCTTGATCGCTTCGGCTTGCTCGCCGCGGGCCATGAGCATGGCTGCAAGGTTGTAGTGCGCTTCAAAATCGGCGGGATTCTTTTCAACGTTGTGTCTGGCCATGGCTTCCTGCAACAGCATGCGCGGATCGAAAGCCATGTCAGGCGAGGTGTGCGGAAGAACCTGGAGCCACAGGTGGGCCATCTCGTCGCTCGAGCGATTCCCCGCCACGACGCGCCGCGGCGGGTCGTTTGGGTTGGCTACATTGTCGCTGGAGTTGTCGTAGACGTAGCGCATCGAAATCGCGGTTCCCTTTGGCAACGGGACGGGATTCGCGTAGCGATAGACGGCCTGCCAGTTCAAGTTCCATTGAGGAATGTGAATGAGCGCCTTCACTGAGCCGTCGGGCAAAGTTGCGAGAGCTTGCAAATCCTTGCCGAGATAGTGCGCATGGGGATAAATCGCGAGCAAATCCACATCCACGGGAAGCGTAAATTTGTCCGTGACGACGAAGTGCTTTTGGCCAGGAGGGATGTCGAGCTGACGATCGTTTTCCAATTGGAGCAGCACTGGAAAGAGCGTCGCGTGCTTATCGGTAAAGTACAGCCCAAGACTTGGCTGGATCGTCTCCGGCTTGCCGGACGGTTGCAGGTGGATGTTCAAAACCAAATCCGTGTCTTTATCGAGGCGCAAGGCCATGCCTTCCGGCTCCGGTTTGAGCACCGTGCCCGGCTTCCAGAAAAAGAAGTGGCTGTCCGGATCAAAGTTCTCGGATTCGATTTTGAGTTCCATTCCCGCGAACCCGGCGCCGGGTTCTGACTCCTGATGGCGGGCGGACTGACCGCGGTCCACGAGAATGTTTGCATGGTGAACGACGCGCTTGTCGCCGGGCCGGATCTCGATGGCTTTCAGCCAGCGCGTGCGATCCACCGACGCGCGAAAGATGAAATTCCAATACATGTCGGAGCCTGTGGCGGGAAGCGTGTACGGTTTCTCGGCTTCGATGACTTTGTCCGGCTGCCCGAGTTGCCAGCCGGAGATGAATCGAGGGGCGGGAGGGAGGTCGCTCGGGGCGCCCTCGACAGCGCTTTGCTCGACCCATCTTTGAAAGAGGGCGATCTGTTCGTCGGAAAGACGCAGTTCATCGGCGAATTTCGCTGGCTGCGGCTCCGGCAGCCACGGAGGCATGAACCGCGTCGCGGTGACCGCAGCAATCTGGCGGGCGTGTGCTTTTGCTTCGCTGTAAGTGAGTAGCGGGAAAGGACCCGCCTCGCCGGGCCGATGACACGGAGCACAGTAATGGAACACGATCGGAGCAATGTCGCGATTGAATGTGACTTGTTGCGCCGTGGGCTGCTTGTGACGTGCAGCAAGGTCCTTGCGCTGAGCAAAGGCCGCGGCCGTAACCGAGCTCAACCCAAGGGCGCACGCAACGAAGGTTCGGAGGGAAGAGGTCATTGGGCGTCCGCGATGTAACATCCCACACCCGGTGCGCTGGGTGGCGGAGCTTTCCCTGTGAGAGCCGCCTGGATGGCGTCGTCGAGTTCGTGCGTAGTGGCCGCGGGCCGGGAGTGGCCGAGGTCTTCATACCAGTTGTCGATGCGGCCGTGGTAGATGAGCCGCTGATGCGCGTCGAAGACCGCTGCTTCGGGCGTAACCTGAACTTGCGCTCGCGCGACCAGCGCATGCTGCGGATCGCGCATCGCCGGGAGCTTGTAGCCATATTCGCTCTCATGCTGGCGAATTCTTTCCCGCGAAGCCCACTTCCCGAGGTAGACAAGCCAGAAGCCCGCCTTGCCCCTATACCGCGCGCTGATTCGCTGAATCAACGGCGCATAACGGTTGGAGATGGGGCAGTCCGTGCGCACGAAGACGAACACCGCCGGTTTTCCCGCTGCCTCTTGAAAAGGATCGGCGGGAGTTCCATCGGCGTGAAGCGCGGTTTTTTGCGCGGCCCGCGCAAAAGGAAAAGCTAAAAGAACAACCCCCGCGGTTAGCAGAGAGAAAGAGACATAAAGCCGGCGTGGGATGAATCTAGAGAGTTGCATCAGCGTGCCCGGGCCTTTTGCTCCCAAAATTTTACTGCCCTGCGAAGAACCTTGTCTATTCTACAGAGCTATTTCCGAGGCGTCCTCCCAACCCAGAACAAAAACGGGGAGCCGGTGAGGGCTCCCCGTCGGGGTGGTGGGGTGTCCTTCGTTCTTAGTTAGAAAGTGAATCTCAGGCCAAATTGCAGTTGGCGCATTCCGGCCGGTGAGCCGGGCGAATTGTTGTTTTCGATGTCGCTAATCCGGCCAGAATCGCCGCCGCAGTCTATGCAGGTGTTGCCCTGGGTGCTGCTGAAGGCCAGCACAGGGTGATTGAATACGTTGTAAGCGTCAAAACGGAACTGCGCCTTGTAGCGTTCCGTAATATTGAACGTTTTGGCGAGCGCCATGTCGGAGTAGAACCCGCGGGGACCACGGTAAGAATTCCGCGTGACACTGCCGATCTGGCCGCAAGCTGGGAGCGAAAACCCTCCGGATGTCGGTCGCGCAACCAGACATTGGTCGTTTTGTCCGGTGATGTCCGTCGCGGAATTCTTAATTTCTGGAAGCGATTGACTCAGAACTCCGCTCGCCAATGGCGTGAACCAAAGCAGATTGCCGGCGGAATCGCGGGTGGTTCCCGTCTTAAGTGTGCCAGTCGCGTTGGGGCGGCACGGCCCGGCATCCGAAATCTGGCCGCACTCGCCGATGCTTGGCGTCCAAGGTAGACCGCCGCTGTAGTTCAGGGTGTTCGTAAGTTGCCAGCCACCAATAAGCAAGTCAGAGACGCGGCCTGCGTCACTCATGAACTTCTTGCCTTTGCCGATCGGCAATTCGTACACCGTATTGATCACGAATGCGTGATTGCGGTTGAAGTCGTCCGGACCCCAAGCATAGGTCTTATTAACGGAGAAATAGCCGGCATCATAGAAATAGGCTTTGGAGTAGGTATAGTGCGCCAGGAATTGCAGACCACGGCTGACGCGCTTCTCTACCTTCACCTGCAAAGCGTTGTATTTGTTGTCTGCATCGTTGCCAAAGTAGTCCCCCGGGCTATCCGAGCAACAAGTAATCGGGTTACCGTTGGAATCTAGGAAGTTTGGATACGTAAACGCCGGAACACCGTTCAGGAAAAGCCGACGCCGGAACGCTTGCGAAACGAATGGCTTGAAGACTTGTTTGCAATCAAACGTCGTTAGGGGCGCTGGATTGGGACTACAGCTGTATGCGAAGGTACCCGGGCCGATCGCCGCCTCGTTTGTATTGTAGGAGGGCCCGTTGCCAGCAAAGACATGAGTGCCTTTGTTCCCGACATAAGCAACAGTCAAGTTCAAAGTCGGAGTGACCTGACGCTGAACCGTGGCATTCCACTGGTCGATGGTTGGGAGCCGCTGCGTAGTTGGCCGGATTCTTGGGCTGACGTTGCCCG
>QHYL01000717.1 GCA_003224105.1 Acidobacteriota bacterium
AGGAGAGTACGAGCGCGAAGGCGCGGGGTAACTCCGGCTGGGCGCGGAATACGTTCGCGGTGAAGAATAGCTGCGCGGCGAATACGAGGGCTGCTGCGCATAGCCACGATTATCATAGGAAGGCGCTCTGTTGCTCCGCTGCGAAGGTTCATAAGAGCGCCCGCCGCTGCCGGAGGGTAGGCCATTGCTGCTATGCGCGCCGCCGTTGCCGGCCCAGGGGGGACGATCGCTCATCACGTGGGTATGGGGTGACGTGCCGCCGGAATTCGAGCCGCCCGGAGTTGGGCGATCACCCATGCTGCGCGGGGAATTCCGCGGAGGCGCATTCGCCGGACGATTGGAATCGCCGAAGCCTTGCGGAGCGCGGCCGCGGTCGGTGGCATTGCCCTGCGCTTCCCAAGTGCGGCCATTGCCGGCGCGTGCGAGATTGCTGTTCCCCGCGGGTCCGTTCGTGGAGCGGTTGCCATTCGGCATTGCCGAAGGCGGCCGGTTCTGCGAAAGCTCGCGCTGCCGCGCGGTCACTCCGGAATTGGCGCCGGAATTCGCCTGCGCGTTGCCGGGCCGATTCTCGAACTGGCCGCTAGTTTTCATATTGCCGTGCACGCCGGAGTTGGCCACTTGCCCGTTGGCTCTTGCAGCGCCGTCGACGCCGCCATTGACCCTCGCGGCGCCACCAACTTGTGCACCGCCAAAGCGGCCCGCGCTCATCGCGCCGTTCATCGTGCGGACTGATTCATGAGAAGCAGCCCGTGCGGGAGCTGTGCGCGCCATGACGGAGCGGTTCTGGATGGTGTTCGACGGGCGCGCTACATTTCCCCTAAAGTTCGACGCGCCTAGCGAGCTGTGCTGCGTCGGCCGGATGCCGACGGAATTCGTGACACGCGCACCGCGCAAACCTGCTTCGGTGAGATGCTGCCCGCCGCGGCTGATGCGGTTGCCGTTCATAAAGTTATTGCGTGAAGTCGTCGTCACCGCGCGCAGATTGTGCGCGTTCACGAAATTAAAGTTTCTGTTGTTAAACACATTCACGTTTCGGATGAACGTGTTGTGGACGTTGATGATCGTAATGAAGTTGTGGCTGCAGCCAAACCACGGGAAGAACGGCTCGCCCCAGCCCAACGGGAACCAGCCCACGCCGAAACCGACACCAAAGCCAAAGCCTCCACCAAGCCAGCCGACAAAAGCCGGCCCGTAAATCGGGGGACCAAAGAACGGTCCGGGGCACCAACCCCATCGGCTTCCGATATATGACCAGCGGCCGTAGTGGTAAGGCGCAAAACCCCAAGGTTCATAGCCCACCCAGGTCCATCCCCACGGAGCGACCCAGTTCCAGTAGCCGTCGCTATAAGGCGCCCAGTCCGGGCCGACACCGTTCGGATACCACACGTGCCCGTACTCCGGTTCCTCGCTCCAAGTGCCATGATCATCGAGGTCGTCATAGCCGGGGACGTCGCGCGAAACGTAATTTCCCGAAGCCGAGCGGTCCTCTTTCAGGTCGCGCTCTTCCGCCCACTTATCGAGCCCGTCGGGACCCGGCGCGCGAACAATGCTGTACGTGGGATTATCTTCTGTGCCGTTGAATTCCGCTTGTTCGCCAGCACGCACGTCGTAAGTCTTTCCAGCGGCAGTGATTTCGCCGTCACCGCGAATCACAGTAATACGGGAGGAGTCGCCGACTTCATTTACATCGATGCGAAACGCGCCGGCTTGCCGCACGTTGAAAACCGCGTTTGGCGTATCCACTTCGTAGACGTCGCCCTGGCGCAACTCGCGGACCCGGAAATTCACCGCGCCTTCGGGAATGCGCACCTGCGTGATGCCCTCATCGAGATTGAGAAAAGAAAGAGCGGTCATGCCGCCGAGATGGAAAGCGGCTTCTCCCGCCTGCAATTCGGCGCGGGGGGCGGATCTTTGGACGTATCGTTATCATCTGCGCGCACTTGCGGCGCAAACAAAATCAACAGACCCGCAACGCAGGCTAAAACCCCAAACTTGTTAAGGCTCGTGAATCTTGAAACTGTGGTCGTCTTCATGACGAATCCCCTGTTCTCGGAAGGGACGTCCGACTTACGACTGACCCGCTGGAAAGGTCCTTCCGATGGAAGCCTAACACCTTTACGGCTCCCACTTCGTTAAACCCTAGACCGGGAAATAAGTTGCCACCAGGAAGCCCCTGGAAACAGTCACCCGGCCGGGCCAATAAATAAGACGCATTTGCGGTTGCAGAGGGTACCCGCTACAGTTTCTGTCCTCATCAGATTGGCTTTGCGAGGAACGAGGTGGCGTCGCATCGTGTTGATAATAAATGACTTATCTTAATGCAAGTGCGCGGAATGGCCAGTCCCAGGATCCGCTCGTAGCCTTACGCGTCAGGCGCCGGCAAACCATGCGTAGCCGCCTTCGGGGGAGGCTGAGCCCAAACCTTTGCCGAACCGTTTGAGGTTGTCGGTCAACGTGAGCCGGGTGATGTACTTCACGCTCTTATATCCCAGCTGCCGGGAAACGCGCATGCGAAGGGGTCCGCCGAATCCTACGGGGAGCTCGCCGCCGTTCATTTCGTAAGTCAGCAGAGTCTGCGGGTGCAGCGCGTCGGCCATGTCGATGCTCTCCCACCAGTCCGGTTGGATCGAACGGTAGACGACGTAACGCACTTGCGGGAGCGCGCCTACGCGTTCGAGGACGTGAGAAAGCGGAACTCCCGCCCATTCGGCGATGTAAGACCAGCCTTCCTCACATTGAATCATGGTGATGTGGCTGCAGCGAGGAAAGCTTCTGAGCTCGGTAAGCGAAAACGACGCCGGGCGCGCGACCAAGCCATCAACGGCCAGGCGCCAATCGGCAAACGCTCCCTGCTTGTGCCGCTCGAACTCGTCGCCCAAGGGTGCGACTTCATTGGCGAATGGTTTTGCGGACATTTGGCTGCGGGAGAATTCACGCGCGAGAGAGTGGCGCGTCAACAATCGCTGAGCGGCATAGGTCAGCGTTTCGCCGGGGCCGTAGATGCCGCCGGAATCGGGCGGAATCAGCCCATAGCGCTTGGCGAGCTTCGCGGCGGCGACGAGCCCCGAAGCGCCTGACGCTACCGTGAGGCCGGTTGTAATCAGTGTACGGCGAGAGAGTTTGCTCATACGCGCTCCAGAGGTTCCGCACCGCGCCCGGTGATCATGGCACGCATGCGGCTTCGGAATCCTGCTAGAAAAACCATAAAGACATGCACTAGAAGAAAAAGCACCAGCGCCCAGGTCAGGAAAAAGTGCAGGGTGCGCGCCGATTGCTGCCCACCCAAAACATTCACCGCGGCCGGAACCACCGATACAAAAGAGGGA
>QHYL01000460.1 GCA_003224105.1 Acidobacteriota bacterium
AGCTCCTCCGGAGCGCCGTCCGGACTAATGCGATAAATGCTGCTGGAAACGAGGGAAGGGAACTGAAGAAAAGGCGCCTGAATCTGCCCTTGCGGCTGGGTTGCGGGGTTCACGCCGGTCGTAATGGTGGTGGTTCCTTGCGGCGTGGCTATGACCGTTGTGGGAGCGCCACCGCCGGTGCGTTGCTTTTCGCCAATCGCGGAAGCGTAGATGCTTCCATCCGAGGAGACGGCGAGTGAAGTGACTTCACGCTTTGAAGTTTCGTAAAGCACGAATCCTTCGGCGGCGGATGTGCCGGACTTTGTGTTTTTGCCGCCACCTTGTGCCGCAGCGCGGGAGATGCGCAGGATGCGCCCGCTCGGCTCGGTCCCGGCGATGAGATTTTTGTTCGCATCGAATGCGAGGACGCGAATGTGGGCTTCGTCGCTGGAATAAAACAGTTCGCCCTTGCCGTCAGGGGCAACGGCGAAAAGCTGTCCTTTATCCCCTGTGGCAACGTACAGCGTGCCATCGGGGCCGAACGCCAGGTCCCAAATGTATTTTGTCTTCGGATCGAAAAATATGGACTTCTCGCCGGATGCCGAAACCTTGTACACCTTGCCGTCCGGAGAAGTGCCCACATAGAGTGTGCCTTTTGAATCAAAGGCGATGGCCTGCGCTGAAAGGTCAGTAGAGTCGAATACGACCGAAGGCTTGGCGTTCGAGTCAAACCGAAATACTTTTCCGGGGGAACCGCCTGCCGCGTATAGCGTGCCTTTAGGGTCGAGGCGCACAGACCAGAGATAAGAAGCATCGGCGTCCGCGAGCAAAGTGAATTTGGGAGCAAGCTCGAGCCGGCCATCACTTCGCACTGCAACGCCATGCGCCGTGCCTTTCAGAAATTCCTCGTACGTGGATTGCCGCCACCGGCGAGTGTGTTCCGAAAGAAGAGCGGAAGAAGAAAGGAGAAAAAGAACTAGGGAAAAAGAGAAGAGAACAACTTGCCGCCGGGTCAAGAATCCAGAGCGGCGAGTCGACACAATATTCTGGCGGTGCTGAGGGCTGGTCGTGAGCATTCTGTTCACCGGATTTGTAGATTGAGCGAGATAACGCCCGAGACGGGGCCTCCAAGCGGGATGGAAGCTTCACTAGCGAGCGACTCGCGAAGCACCTGCACGCTGCCCGGAGCCGGACGGCCGTCTACGATATTGATTTGCGAAAGGGGAATGTTGGGTAGTTCCTTGTCGTCCCAAAGAAGCGTTGGCGCCGGAAGAAAGAGTCCCACGTAAAGCCGGTCATTGCGCCGCTCGCGATTTAGCAGCGAGATCAGTTGGTCCAGGCCCGCAGGACCGCCTCCAACGCCGGCAAAAGCGAAGCCACGCGAAGCGCGGTTCAGCAGGTCGCCGTCGCTGACAAGGACGCGAAGAGTGGTTCCTCTCGTTGCCTGCTCAGGAACCCGAACTGTCGTTTCTTCAATCTGGGGCGGGCCGCGGTAAGGTCGAACCAGAACGCGAACGCGCAGAGTCTCGCCCGGAGCGGCTTCCCCCTTTTCCAGCCACGCGCTTTCAATCGTGAATGATTTTCGGCCCGGAACACTTTCCACATGCAACGAAATACCTTCGACTTTCGCTGGCTCAAACGTATTGGAGAACAGCCGCGAAAAAACATTTTGCATTGTGAGGGCAATGGGAAAACCGTCGGGCGAAAGCGTATCGCCGGGCGCGAAGGTGTTTTCGATCTCCACGGCCGGATGCCCTTGCAATCGAATTTCACCCGTAAGGTGCAGCGTGGTGCTTTCACCGTAGACCGGGTTTTGTGTTAAGCCATTGAACGTCGTTAGCGCCACAAGCAGCGGCGTGAGTTTCGGATGGTTGACGATCTCAAAGTGCAGTTTTTTTTCCGAGTTCGATGCCTTCAGGGACAGATCCAGTGGAATCATCGTGGGAGGCGCGCCGAGCTTCCCCGTCACCGCTGTCAGATGGTCGCTGGTAATCGTGCCAATGGAGCCTGCGACGTTGACGATTTTCGTTGAGGCGAGATCCGAGGAAAGCGTCATGACCACCCGGCTCCGCGCCATGGGAAGTTGCACGTCGCCAAGATTCAAGAACGGATGGCCGCAAAGGAACACGCGGTCCGCCTCGACCGCGGTTACAGTACACGCGGAATTGATCGACGCGTCTCCTTGTACCAGAACCATGCCCGCCATGTCACCCGCCACCAGATGACCGTCCTGTGGGCTGGGAGCCGTGGTGCCCCCTTGCGTGGCCACGAGGCCGTAGCCCTGAATCTGGCTCGCGAACTGTTGGAGCGTGGCAGGCTGAAAGCCGGAGAAGACCAGCGGCGTCTCGATCGGCTCCAGCGCCGAGCCGGTGGGAAGCATCGCGCCCACAGATGCTGAAGCTGAAACTCCGAACTGTTGCGAGGGAATCTCCGCGGCGGCCGACGGTGGAGGATTCAAAACGTCCTGAATCGGAGTCACTCCGGCGATAGGCTCTTTGGTGAAGATGCCCAGCTTCAACGAGAGGGCTCCTGCGAGCTTGCCGTCAAGGTACACCGGGCTCCCGCTCATGCCGGCGACGACCCCCGTGTGCTCCACCTTCGGCCCTTTCAGTTGAACCAGAATGATGGACTGCTTGGGGCCGAGGAAATTGTCCAGCACGCCGATGACTTCCAGGTCGAACTTCTCAATCTGGTCCCCGGCAAAGATCGTGTAAGCATATCCCTGCATTCCGGGCCGAACCTGGGTCAGGGGAAGGGTTTCCGGCGGCTGCTGGGCTTCAAGAAGGCCGGGAATCAGGCACAGTGCGGCGAAGAACGCAAGGAGAGCGAGGAAAAGAGCAGCGGTACGATTAGACAGATGCGGCCGGGCCGTAAGCATGAACGTTCCATAATACGCGGTACCCGTACTAGAGGCAATTGGACGCCAGGAGGTTGCCCCAATAGGAAGATTCAGCTAGGCGTTCTAGAACCCGCTTCGCTTTCCGAGGCTTTCTCAGTGGTTTTGGTTTATGACAATGTGGATTCGGTGTGCTGACTCAGTCGGGGTGATGCATGGCGAAGATTTTTTCGGTCGATTCTTCGTAGGGGTACACGTGCACCATCCAGCCAAAAATGATCGGATGGAAGCGGCCGCCGGCGGCATTGCACGCTTCCTGGGTGGCAATCGAGCCGCGCAGGCCGAACTTGGTCCAGTCGGCTTCACGCCGCTGATTCGCAGGCGGCATGCAGAGATTCGTGTGGAGGTGCCAGCTCGCCACGCTTAGCGGAACGCGTTTATTGAGCTGCTCTTCCGTCGCCCGCTTGGGCATCGTGTACATCGCGCCGGCCAGTTCGTAGCCCGTGGAAGTTTTCTTGTAGAGCAGGGAAGTAGGCCGCGCCGGATCGAACGTGAACGCTTCAAGGAAGCCGTTCCTGTAATTCGTGAAGTGATACTCGGGCTGCGGAAGATTGGGAAGGAAAATCTTGTAACCGTCGGCCAGCGCCACGTGATAGTCCTTGTATTTGGCGATTCCATTGCGGAGCTGTTCCACGATTTCCTTGGCGTGCGCGGCGTCTTCGCGAGTTTCCGGGCGCGGCGAGGTCATGTGTATGTGTGCGTTGTGCGCATGCTCGCCGGGCGTCATGTCGTGAACCGCGTGGGCCTCGTTGGCCTTCGCGTCATTCATGTCCAGCCCAGGCATGTTGGGATCCATGCCTTGCTGCTGTTGTTGTGACTGAGTAGTGGAAGATTGCTGCGGCGATTCCTGAGTTTGCGTATCGGGTGCGTGGTGGCCGGGCATGGCAGCGAGCAAAACGGTGACGACAAAGACCGCTCCGATAAGCATTCCGAATTTTGTGGCAAGTTGAACGAACTGACTGCGGCCTGACATTCCAATATTCTCCCCACTCCATAATACGTATCGGAAGGCATCAGGATTTCAGTGTGAAGGGCAGTCGGTGCGGCAGAAAAAACTGGCCGCAAGGACAGGCGTGCTAGAATTTTTCCGTGAAGAAGGAAACGATCCAGCCCGCGAGATTCTTGAACGGCGCAGTCGAACTGCCCGGCGACAAGTCCATTTCGCACCGCTATGCGATGCTCGCGGCGCTCGCGGAAGGTACGAGCGAACTTCGGCATTTCTCTGCCGCGGCAGATTGCCATAGCACCTTAAGCTGCATGAGCGCGCTTGGCGCGGAAGTGAAAGTCGAAAAGCTGCGGGAAATGGGCGCGGACATTCGCGGGCGCGACGATAATTTTGCGCCGCTCGAGATTCGTGGAACGAAGTTGACAGCGATTGACTACAAAATGCCGATGGCCAGCGCCCAGGTGAAGTCAGCGGTTCTGCTGGCCGGATTGTTTGCCGATGGCGTCACCAGCATCACCGAGCCCGCGCGCACCCGCGACCACACCGAGCTCGCCTTGGAGGAATTTGGCGTAAACGTTGAGAAGAATGGCCAGACCATTCGTGTGCACGGTCTGGCTCGAGGAAACGGAAGCGGCAAGCTCACCGCGAAATCGCTCGACGTGCCGGGAGATTTGTCTTCTGCGGTATTTTTTCTGGCCGCTGCTTCGCTGTTTCCCGATTCCAACGTGCTCATCCACAACGTCGGTCTGAATCCCACTCGCACGGCAATTCTGGATGTGTTCGCCGAGATGGGCGCTTCGATACAAATGCTTGGGTTGAAAAGCTCGCAGGGTGAAATCATTGGTGACTTGGCCGTGAAAGGCGCTTCGCTGAAAGGTGGAGTGATTGGGGGCGCGCGGATTCCGCTGGTCATTGACGAGTTGCCCATGCTGGCCGCGCTCGGCCCATATACTGAGCAAGGCATCGAAATTTACGATGCCGCCGAACTGCGTGTGAAAGAAAGCGACCGCATCTCCGCCGTGTCGGAAAATCTGCGTCGCATGGGTGCGAAAGTCGAAGAGCGCCCGGACGGTTTGAAAGTGGAGGGGCGGCACGCGGGAAAGTTGCGCGGAGCTGAGATTGCGCCGCGCGGCGATCACCGCATCGCCATGGCATTTGCGGTTGCGGGCCTCGCCGCTGAAGGGAACACCGTGATTCGCGACGCCGATTGTGCCGCCGTGTCCTTTCCTACTTTTTTTGCCGAGCTCAACCGTTTGGCCGAGCGTTAGGGTAAATTCCCGCAGCAGATTCCAGCTTTCTCTTTCCTATATTTCATTTCAGGTTTACACCCGATTGCCAGTTTCTCCCGATGATTTATCCTTCACTCCTCGTCTTTATTCCCAGCCGCCGGGCGCATCTGAAAGTGTCCGAAATCTCAATTCCTTGTTCGTCTACTGGAGTGTGATCATGAGGATGAATCGTCGCAACTTAATCAAAAACGCTGGGCTGGCCTCGGGCGCAGCGCTATTCGGAGCGGCTTGTGGCTCCAGTAAATTCTTGGCAGGGCAGGACCCTCTTCCGTCTTCGGCCACGTTGCCCAACCCCGCTGATTCTGGCATCGAGCACATCGTCGTGGTGACCATGGAAAACCGCAGCTTTGATCATTTCTTTGGTTGGTTCCCGAACGCGGATGGGAAGCAAGCTGGCTTGACGTTCGTGGACAAGAAGGGCGTGTCGCACGCGACGCATTCGCTCTCGGGCGACAATACCGGCTGCCCTCATCCTGTTCCCGATCATTCCTACAGTGGCGGGCGGGTAGAATACGACAACGCCGCCATGGACGGCTTTCTGCGCGCAGGAAGCAACGACGTCTATTCCATCGGCTACTACGGCGAAACGGACATTCCTTTTTACGCCGCGCTGGCGCGAAACTATGCCACTTGCGATCGCTATTTTGTCTCGATTCTCGGGCCGACTTTTCCCAACCGTCTGTTTCTCCACGCCGCGCAAACGGATCGCCTGGGCGACAGCGTCAACTTTACTTCTTTGCCCACGATTTGGGACGAACTCACAGCCGCCGGCGTGAGCGGTAACTACTACTTCTCAAACGTGCCCTTCACCGCGTTGTGGGGTACGAAGTATCTCGGAATATCAAAGCTCTACGGCGAGTTTCTCGCAGCCGCAGCTACGGGAACGCTTCCCGCAGTGTCTTTCGTGGATCCCAAGTACACCATTCTGGACGATGGCACGGGCAACGACGATCACCCGCACGCAGACATTCGCGAAGGAGACAAATTTCTTTTTAAAACCTTCGAGGCCGTGGCGAATGGACCAAAGTGGGCGAACACGGTGTTCATTGTGAACTTCGACGAGTGGGGCGGCTTCTTTGAACACGTCGCCCCGCCTCGCGCCACCGCGGCCAATCAAGTGGATACGGATATCGTGGATGGAAAAACCTTGTTGGGTTTCCGCGTTCCTACGGTCATCGCATCGCCGTTCACCAAGGGAAACCCCGGCAGCCCCACGGTGACTTCGCTGGTGTTCGATCATACTTCCGTACTGAAGCTGATTGAATGGCGCTGGGGGCTTGCGCCTTTGACACCACGGGATGCGAGCAGTGACATATCGAATCTCGCGAACGCGCTGAATTTTGCTAATCCCGATGCTACGGTTCCGAGTCTGCCCGTGCCTTCCACGCCGCTGATTGCCGCGCCATGCCTGCAGGGTCTGTTCGGAGGGCTCCTCAGCAGTGGTGGATCTTCATCCGCCCCGACGGAGTGGCAGCAACTCGCGCAGCAAGCTGCCAGCCTGGGATTTCCTGTGATCTCATAACAGAGGAGATTCAGACATTTGGAAAGCGTGCTGAAGAGCGGACTCATTCGAATGAGCCCTGATCAGGTCCGAGCTATGTCCTGTGAAATGAATGGGTTGCGAATTTGCCAGCTTAGCTAAAGGCAGCCGCAAACTAGCTTGCGTTGCAAGCTAGTTGTCAAAACAAACTAATTTGTTTGGCAAAGCAGGTGCGCTTGACAAAACTGCTTGAACAAAACAACCGGACGCAGGGCTAGCTGGTTTTTCGAATGGAGATCGAGCCGTAACTGGTTTTCAGGGTGATTTTGGGGCCGCGGCCGTTGCCGTATTTTCCCTCGAGATGAGAATCGCCGCCGGTGGACGTGTGTTTCAGGGAATCCGCCGAGAATTCGGAATCGATGTCGCAGGAGTGGCAGTCGGCGCCAATCTCGAAGCTGGAAGACTCAGGCAAGATGAGTGTGATGGGTGCAGAAGAATTCGAAATCTCGATGTCATCCTTGGGTGGTTGTGAAAACCGAACCTCGATGTTGCCGTTGCGATTCTCCACTTTTACTTTGCCCCCGGCGTTCTCGATGGAAATATCGTAGGAGTTGGTGCGGAGGGTAAGGTTGCCGGGAGCATCAGCGATTTCAAGATTTCCGGAGCCAGTCTCCATGTGGCCGGTGAGCTGACTGATTGTCAGATCGGTGCGATGGGAGACAAAGTGCAGGCCTTTGGCGATTTTGTCGGCGCGCACGGGTCCGCGGAATTCCCCATCGAGGGTGAGCGCGCCGGATGCGCCGGAAACATTCACTTCACCGCCGCGCCCGCCGATTTTTACGTTGCCCTTGGTGTCGGAAACTTTAACGTCGCCCCTTTGCGTGTCCACCGTGACGTCACCCGCCGTATCGCGCACCTCAACATCCCCGTTTGCGGTGTTGACGGTCACGGGCTTGTCCATGTCGGAGACGGACACGTCACCCCGCTCGTTGCGAACAGTGAGCGAAGCTTTCTTGGGAACGGATATTTCCATATCCAAACTGACGCGCGAGTCACCAGTACTGCGGCTGACTGGCCGAACTTCATAAGCGTCGCCATTCTTGGCAATTTCGACGGAGACTGCGGAAGCAAGATGTTCCGCGTCGGTCTCGCTCCAGGCGTTGACATTTTTTTTGCCATCCACACGAACCTGCGCTTCATCGGAAGGGCGGACGGTAATGTCGCCGCGCCCGTTGCGAATGACGATGCGGGCATCGGAAAGAACGGGTTTCGGATCAACGTTCAAATCAAAAGGAAATCTCTCGCCTCCGCGGGGCCAGTCAACTCCAAGCCCTGGAAACCTGCTTCTAAAGATGTCGGACGCGGCAACCATTCCCAGCAGCGAAAGCAGGCCGAGAACCAGCAAAATCTCCCCACCCGAGATTGTGGAGATCCCCCCGCCTGAACGGCTGGCCACGGCACGTTCATAGAGCTTAATCGCGCCCCAGAAAATGATGATGAGCGGCCACCAATAGTGAAAGAGTTGAGAAATGTCCAGTCCGCGATAGTTGTGCACCAAGAGCAGTGCGCCAACAAAGAGCAGAGCGAGGCCGGGGAAGAACGATCTGCTGGGTGGGAGGGAGTTTGCCATGGAGCGTCAGCGTCCCTGGCCCGGTCCTTGAGGGTTCTGCGCCGGCGGGGGCGCGCTCATCGTGGGTGGTCGAGAAGAAACAAAACGCCGACGGTGATGACAACCGCAGGGCCCATGAGGCCGCGGATCATGCAGCGGCGGCAATTGCAACGAACGCCATCACTCATCGAAAGTCATCCTCTCCCAACCCCGCTCATGAGCGGCCCATCCTGTTGCGAAACATCAGCACGCCAACGCCAATCAAAACCAGGGGCCACAAGCGCCAGAACCGATAGAAGGGGAAAATATTGAAATTGTGCAGCAGGAAAATGACGCCAAGCCCGATGAGAATCATGGGCCCAATAGGGCGGTTCGTGCTCCATGCCTCGAGCGGATCCGCAGGAGTTTCGCCCATATTCCTGGCCTTGGCAGTGCGCATCGCGTCGAAAGCCATGTAGAGAACAAAGCCCGCAAGCAAGAGAGCAAGCAGCAAGTCTGCGCTGTCGCCCATGTCGCCATTGAGGCCGACAATGATCGAAGTGAAGACCACAATGTGAATCAGCGCTTTGTTGTATTCACCGTTGTAGACGGCGCCAAGTCCGGGGAATAATCCCAGGAAAAAGGCAACGCCGGGGCTGCCGCCGGAACGTGCGCCCGCGCCTGGCGGCGGTACCGTTCCAGAGAAAGAGGCTGCCGCGCCGGTTGCGGACGCTGCCGAAGCGCCGGGAATTCCCATGAGGCTGGCCAGGCAATCTTCGCAATAGAGGACGTCGCGCACGGGGCGCACGCACGTCGAACACATGGCCTTGCCGCAATTGCGGCAGTAACCGACAGCGTCCACATCGGAATGGACGGCACAGTTCATGGCACTCTCCTGTCCACCAGTGAGCTGCTCAAAAACGGGAATTCGCAGGCCAGCACTTCGAGCCGCCTGCTGATATCGTTGGCTCGGTTCTGCTGCTTCGGAGTGGACGGATTGGTATTGTCTGTCCGGCCCGGCTCCTTCTTGGGAGAGGACTGGGGAATCGTTTCCTGGCGCATGGCGGGATTCTGATCGCTTTCGTTCATGCGCGACTGAATTTCGTAGACCACGCGGAGATCGCTAACGAACTTCGTGCTGCGGGCATAGGCCACATGCAATTGGCCATTGGCCTTGCGGTACACCGTCGCGGGAGCGAGGTCCGCAAGTTTGGGCTTGCGCCAATTGAAACCGGAAGCGGTCAGCAGCAGCACGATCGTAGCGGCCACGGAGACGGCGCTGTAAACAAAGCGCGGGGATTGCAAACCGCGCAGCCAGGCCCAGAAGTCGTGCTTGGTCCCTACGACTCCTACGGTGGCTCTCAGGATCGCCGTTTCCAGTTGCGGAGGCGGCTCGACCTGTTCCAGTGCATAGAGGCCGCCCAGCAAATGCGCGACACTCGCCACCAGCGGCGTGCAGATCGCGCAGGCGTTGACATGCTGATTGAAAGCGCTCCATTCCGCGGGGTCCAGCAGCCCGTCGAGGTAGTCGCTCAAGCGTGCTTCGGTTTGTTCGCAAGTCCAGGTCATTGTCCTGCTCCGCCGCTCGCTCCAAAACTGCCCACCACAGGCCTCATGCCGGGCGCACTCCCATTTGTTGCAGAATCCTTGCCAATTCGATGCGCCCGCGATTGATGCGTGACTTCACAGTTCCTTCCGGCACTTCCAGCACTCTCTGTATCTCGATGTACTCCAATTGCTGCAGGTCGCGCAAGATCACCGCTTCGCGCAGTTCCGGCGAAAGGCGCGTGAGCGCGGACTGCACTTGGCCGCTCAATTCACCCAGAAGCGCTTGCTCATCCGGTCGGCGTCCCACAGACTCTTTGTTCTCGACGACGGGCATAGCATCGTCGAGCGAATCGGTGACGCGGTCCCTCTTCGTTCTACGGTAATGGTCAATCAGCAGATTGCGCGTCACGCTGGTCATCCATGTGGCGAAACCGCCATGAGCCGACCGATAACTGGCCAAAGTGCGATAGACCCGGAGGAACACATCCTGCGTCAGGTCCTCGGCTTCCGTGCGGTTGCCGGTGAACCGGTAGCAGATGTTAAAGATGCGGCGCGTGTGGCGACGCACAAGTTCCTCCCAGGCCGACCCGTCGCCCTGGAGGCATTGCTGGACAAGTTGGGCATCCTGCTCCAACGTATCATCAGCCTCTGAACCTACTACGGTGCAAGGCGTGTCTGCGAGCCGGTTTCTGTCTCAAAAAACCGCTGGCAGTCCATCTCGGCCTGCCAACTATGGAACGAAAACTGCTAGCGAAATGTTCCCTTTGAATCCGGGCCAGGCTTTCGACCGTCATTGGCAGGCATCTTACTCATCATAAGGGACTTGCACAAGAGACATCCCTGGGTTCAGGGGAGTGCGGCCAGCAGTGAATCTATAGGGGCGTTGTCGCCAAAGGTTTCGCTGCGATGAGCGAAACGGTCCACGTCTCCAGGTCCAAAGACAAAACTGCCGCCCAATTGGAACGGGTTTCGTCCGAGTCCGAGATTGTGTTGCGAGTGCCCAGCGGCTCTGGCGCGGACGCGAGCCTGGGCATTGTCGCTTCGCAACAAGTGAAGCAGGTTTGCGCTCCTCAGTTCCATGGCGGAATAGGCTTCGCGCTTCTCATCAATAAGCAGCGGGAAGGTGATGCCCGTTTCCTCGCGAAAAGCGCGGGCATAGATGCGATCGCCAAGTCCTACGGCTGCCAAGGCTGCGCCGCGGTCTCTGAAGGCCTGTTCGTGGGCGCGCAACTGCGCGACGTGCTCGCGACAGAAAATTCAGCCGTAATGGCGCAAGAAAGCTACCACCGCTGGCTGGCGCATCCACAGCGAACCAAGGCGGAATTCCTTACCGTCTACGTCCGGCAGGGTAATCAGGGAAAGGCGACTATTGAGGGTGCCGTCCATGCGCTCCATTCTGAATGGCTGGTACGCTGTGTCAAGGTGTCTGCTGCAACTTGACGCGATGGATGGCTCCCGCTAGTCTGGCCAGCGCATGCAAACATCGTCGAGGAAGGTGCTCATCATCCTGGCCGGTCTTGTGTTGGCCGGCTTTGTTGTTTATCAGTCCACGGGATTCGTTCGCAAGGCCAATTTCAGCGGACAAAAGCTGCTCCACGCTGTGGCGGGAGCCAATCTATATCTGTTACTGCTGCCCATATTCGTAATCTATGGCTGCTACGCCATTCGGGCGCTGCGATGGCAATTATTTCAAGGTAATCTCGGATCTTCGCGCTTCTGGGTCATCTACAAAATGACGCTAGCGGGATTTGCCGCGATGTTTATCCTGGGGCGTCCCGGGGAGCCGGTTCGACCGCTGTTACTCGCGCGGAAGGAGAAGCTGCCGATCGCGGATATGTTCGGCATCTATGCGCTGGAGCGTTTGTTTGATACTGCCAGCACCGCGGTGATTGCGGCGCTGGCATTGTTTTTTGTCAATTCGCAGCCGGGCGGGGGAGAGACCACGTCCGCACTGGGAACCGCTGCGAAAACTGCGGGCACGCTTTTGTTTGCGGGTGTGACGGGCGCCGTGGGGTTTTTGCTGTACTTGAGGTTGCACGGCACAGCCTTATTGGAGAGACGGCTGGAGGGCTGGCGAACAATGCATGGCTGGCGTGGGCCGGTTGCACGAATTTTGCTGGGTTTTGTGCGCGGCATGCAAGCGATCCGCAACGTGAAGGAGCTCCTTCTGGCCATTTTCTATTCTGCGGCGCACTGGTTTTTGATTCTTCTGGTGTACTACTGGGGAACCCACAGTTTTGGCATCGCTTCGCCTAGAATGGCGGAACTGAGCCTGGGGCAAGTGATGCTGGTGATGGCGTTCTCGCTGGTTGGATCGGTTGTGCAGTTACCGGCAGTAGGGGGCGGTGCGCAGCTTGCTTCGGTGCTTGTGTATACGAAGATATTTGGGGTAGAAACGGAGCCGGCCACGGCCGCAGCCGTGGTTCTTTGGCTGATCGGCTTCGCGGTGGTTGCCTTGGCGGGCGTACCGTTTCTGATTCAGGAAGGATTATCGTTGGGGAAGTTGCGCGAGTTGGCGCGTGAGAAAGATTCAGAGGGCGATGCGGCCCGATAAGGAGACCCAGCCTCGTGAAGTGTCCTTTTTGTGCGCACGTCGATGACAAAGTAATTGATTCTCGGGAAGGCCGCGGCGGGGACACCATCCGCCGGAGGCGCGAATGCCTGAAATGCAGCAGGCGCTTTACCACCTACGAGCGCATCGATGAAATCCCCTACATGGTGATCAAGAAGGATGGGCGGCGCGAGCGATTCGAGCGGCAAAAGATCTTGCAAGGTCTTTTGAAAGCGTGTGAGAAGCGGCCCGTGGCAACGCCGAAACTCGAAAGCATTGTGGACGAGGTTGAAGGCGTGGTTCACGAGTCCACGGAGCGCGAGCTGACCACAACAGAAATCGGAGAAATGATCATGCACCGTCTGAAGAAGCTCGATAAGGTTGCCTACGTGCGCTTCGCATCGGTGTACATGGACTTTAAAGACGTGCAGGAGTTCATGAGCGAGCTGAAGAATTTGCTGAAGGACCACGCAGTAAAAAAGTAGCCATGTTAGGGGAAGACATGAATCGGAGAAAGTTTCTGAAGTCGGCAGCAAGCCGTGCCGCTGTAGGCGCGGCGATGATTCATCGCGGTCGTTATCTGCTGTTTGCTGGGGGACCGGAATACTCTTCGCGCGCCGTTGAGCTGGTCCAGCGGTCGAACGTCATCGACATGCTCGCTCCATTGTGGATCAGTCCCAGCAAGACACAGAAGATGCTCGGCAATCCGGAAAATTTCAAGGCGGAAGACTTCGCTCCCTATAAGAACTCGGGCATCAATGTGTTTCATATCGCGATCGGGACGGGCGGTCCCGACGCGTACCTGGAGACGCTGCAATTTCTCTCAGGCTACAACAGCCTTATCGCGCGGCACGACGCCTGGTTCGAGCGCGTGGATACCCCGGGACGGCTCGACGGCATCAAGGCATCGGGAAAAGTTGGCATCATCCTCGGAATTCAAAACTCGGAGCATTTTCGCAAAGTGGATGACGTTGATTATTTTTACGGGTTGGGCCAGCGCGTCTCGCAGCTCACTTACAACGCACGCACGTTGATCGGCAACGGCTCGACGGAGCGGCGCGACGAAGGACTCTCCGACTTTGGATTGAGCATTGTCGAGCGCATGAACAAGCTTGGCATGGCGGTGGATGTTTCGCACTGCGGCGACAGAACCACTCTCGACGCGT
Organism: Acidobacteriota bacterium; assembly: GCA_003224105.1. Lineage (GTDB taxonomy): Bacteria > Acidobacteriota > Terriglobia > Acidiferrales > UBA7541 > Acidiferrum. The sequence continues at coordinate 13,444 of QHYL01000460.1, forward strand.
TTGAAGTGTCGAAAAAGCCGGTGCTCATCACGCACTCGAATTGCCGCGCACTGAATCCAAATCATCCGCGCTGCAAAACCGATGAGGCCATCAAGGCGATGGCTGCTAAGGGCGGTGTTATGGGCATCACAGAAGTACGAATGTTTGTTAGTCCGAAAGAGCCGACAAGTGTCGATGCCATGCTGGACCATTTTGATTACGTCGCGAAGCTTGTGGGCGTCGAGCACGCCGGTGTGGGTAGCGATATTGATCTGCTCGGCTATGACGCCATGCCGGCTGAGGAATACAAGCAGCTCAAAGCCGGCTACAAGAGCACTTATGGCTTTCGCGACAAAATCGATCTCGACGGTTACAACTTCGCCAAACGGCCCTTCGACCTTGCCGAAGGCTTGATCCGCCGCAAGTACAGCGACGCTAACATCGAGGCCATCCTGGGCGGCAATTTCCGCCGCGTGCTAAAGGAAATCTGGACGGTCTAAGACGGAATCCGAAAACAGATATCGGAGATCGGAGAACAGAGATCCGGATATTCAGCGAGGCCAGACGCCCGCGGTGAAGGACTTGATGGTCTGGAAGCCGAGTTTTTCGTAGAGTTGCACGGCGGTGCGGTTCTCGGATGTGACTGTGAGCGTTAATTCGCGGAACTTCATCGAGCGCAGGGCCTCTGCTGAAGTTTGCATCAGCATGCGCCCGATGCCATGTCCCTGAAAGCCGGGCAAAACGCAAATCTGCGTCGTGTGACCGACGCCGGATGAAACCTCGCTGGTCAAAACAGCAGCGACCAATTCATCGCTTCCGGGCTCATGCAGGACGAATGACGCGCCGGGAACGAACTGGCCGCATCCTGGCAGCAAAATGATGTTCTTCAAGAATTTGAGCGCCCCGGCGCGGCTGCGATATTGATCGTTGATTTCTCCATCCACGTGATTGGCGTAGGCGAGGTAAATCAGCTTCGCACAAGGATCGAAGTAGCGGTCGTTCCAGCGAACAAGGCGCAGACCACCGGAAGCGCCTGCTTTCGCCTCCGTCATTTTGTGCAAATCGAGAAGCATGAATTGGCGCGTGTAAAGATGAAAGCCATGATCGAGTAGCGGCGCGTCTACGGGGCCGCTGAACGGCATGAGCTGCGCCTCAATGCGCATCAAATGGGGAATCGCGCGCATGGAAAAGAGCATTTCCTCGAGTAGCCGGCGTCCCAAAGCTTCCTGCGCAAACTTGCACGAGACGTAGAGGCCGCCAATCAACCCTTTTTGTTCTTCAAGAACATAAAAGGAGTAGCCCGCTGCCATCCCGCCTTCGAACGCCACGCAGCCGGCGAGCGCGCGCGCTTCCATGAAACGCTTGATCAGCTCCAGCGCGCCGCGATAGTCCCAATGCAGCTCGTCCCGCCAGTGGCGCGCTTCCTCCTCGAGGAGCGGCTCGATTTGACGCACGGTGGTCTGACGCAGGTCGACGATGTTCATGGATGCGCGGATTTGGTGAGCTCCCGCCATGCTGGCTCTATGATAGCCGATTCGCGCAAGACCGGCTGGATAGACTGCCCGTGAGGCGATACAAATCGGACACAAGATTA
>QHYL01000461.1 GCA_003224105.1 Acidobacteriota bacterium
TCACCACCACGGTGAACTGAGCTCCGTTATCCGAACTGGTGGTCGCCGCTGTCGTATAAGACGACGAAGTCGCACCGCTGATGGCCGTCCCGTTCTTTCTCCATTGATAGGTCAAAGGAGTCGTGCCGCCGGCTACCACTGCGAACGTGGCTGTCTGTCCCACCGTCACCACCTGGCTCGCTGGCTGCGTGGTGATGGAAGGCGCCACCGCTGCTGCGTTTACCGTCAGCGTCGCCGCGTTGCTGGTCGCGCTGCCTGCCGAGTTGCTCACCACCACGGTGAACTGAGCTCCGTTATCCGAACTGGTGGTCGCCGCTGTCGTATAAGACGACGAAGTCGCACCGCTGATGGCCGTCCCGTTCTTTCTCCATTGATAGGTCAAAGGAGTCGCGCCGCCGGCTACCACTGCGAACGTGGCTGTCTGTCCCACCGTCACCGCCTGGCTCGCTGGCTGCGTGGTGATGGAAGGCGCCACCGCTGCTGCGTTTACTGTCAGCGTCGCCGCGTTGCTGGTCGCGCTGCCCGCCACGTTGCTCACCACCACGGTGAACTGAGCTCCGTTATCCGAACTGGTGGTCGCCGCTGTCGTATAAGACGACGAAGTCGCACCGCTGATGGCCGTCCCGTTCTTTCTCCATTGATAGGTCAAAGGAGTCGTGCCGCTGGCTACCACTGCGAACGTGGCTGTCTGTCCCACCGTCACCACCTGGCTCGCTGGCTGCGTGGTGATGGAAGGCGCCACCGCTGCTGCGTTTACCGTCAGCGTCGCTGCGTTGCTGGTCGCTGTTCCGGCTGTGTTGCTCACCACGACGTCAAACGTCGAGCCGCTCTCGGAAGTCATTGTCACAGGTGTTGTGTAGCTCGATGAGCTCGCGCCCGTGATGTTCGCTCCGTTCTTCTGCCATTGATACGTCAATGGAGCCGTGCCTGTCGCTGTCACGCTGAACGTCGCTGCCTGGCCCGCCGTCACCGTCTGGTTGGCTGGCTGCGCTGTGATCGCCGGCGTCAATGGCGAGGGCGGGTTGCTCCCGCCGCTGACCAATCCCGCGCATCCAGTCATCGCTGCCACGGGCACAAACAATGCCAGCAACAGGAATATCTGGCACAGAGAGGAAGAAAAAGAAGGACCGGGCGCAGGTTCGGAAAAGAGTTGTCCCCGCCCGTTCAACAACTTGGCGGACTCCATCTCCACTTTTATCCCGGTTTTGCGCGCCAGAGTCGCTGTGGGCGCCAGAGGAACGACCGCCAAATGGGAATGCGAACACCTCTGCACTTCACGGGCGCACACAACCCCCGACCTTTTTATTTTCATTGTCTTCTTAGGGCCGCGAAGCAGTGTTGCGGCTGGATGGTTGCTGCTTTGTCTTACCCCAACTCCCTTTCAGAACTTGCTGAACCTAGGGTAGGGAGAAATCCGCCTTTTCACTACTGGCGCGAAGGCCAGTTTTGGGTCAAGGGGTGGTTACTGCCGTGTGTCAGCGATGTCTTACGCCGTAGTCGCATGGGTCCACCCAATCATCGACGGTTACAGTTTTGGATTGTCTTTTCGAGGGAAAAATTGAAGTAATCTTACAGTGGGCGCAAACGGTTCAGAAAATATACTCGAAGGCGCCGATATCAAACAGAACGCCCTGAGGACGCGGCGTCCCGGCGTAGTCCAGTGGCAGGGCCAGCACCGTCACGCCCGCATCGATCGCCGGGCTGCCGGTCTGCAAATAGGCATTCGGGACCGAAGGGGCATCTACTGTACAACTGGGTGTCGACACCACCAGGGGATTGGTATTGTCCAGGTTCCCGGAAGAACTCACCCCGCTCGGCGCGGCCACGTTCCCCACCGTCCCCTGATACGTCAGATTGTTCGTTACACTCACGTTCGTGTATCCCGAGGTGTTGTAATAGTTCAGAAAGCTCGTCGTCGGTTGCCAGGAAATGTTGTTCGCAATCACCGAGTTGCTCAGCGCCGGAACGTTCAAAACAATGTGCCCCACGGCGTTCGGGTTGGCACACATAAAGGTGTTGTTCAGAATCCGCAGATTGCTCAGCGAACCCGGATACACATGGATGCTCCAGCCGCGCTCATTCCGATAGAAAACGTTGTTCTTGATGGTTAAGTTGTTCGCACTGGTGAATGCCGCGTCTACGTAGATCCCGTGGTCGTTTGCCTGGTAGTACATGGGGTTGCTGCAGCCATTCTCCCCCGGCGCGTACCGGCCAATGTCGTGAATCTGGTTCCCCTCGATGGTCACATTATCGTTGCTGGCAAAGATGCCGACGCGGCCGTTGGTGGTGGTGGTGCAGTAGCGGCCCACATCGTGGATATTGTTCCCCGCGATGCTTATGAACTACCCGCCGCTGGAGGATCCACCGCTGGAGGATCCACCGCTGTAGTTGTCCATGCACGAGTCGCTGAATCCCTCGCACTCGAAATCCCTTACGTCAATGTAATTCGCAGCGAAGGCCCATCCAGTAGCCGAGGTGTTGTTTAGCCCGTCGATCTTCGCCCCCCATTTGTGCTCCGCTATGAACACCACATGGTTCGCCGCCGTCCCTCCCCGGCTCATCACGATCAGCTTGCTCCCCACTCCGGAAACCGCCGCATTGTTGTACGTCCCGTCGCGCACAATCACCATGTCTCCAGGGTTCACCACATTGGCCGCATGCTGAATGGTCAGGAACGGAGCGGTGCTGGTCCCGGAATTGGAATCCGAACCCGTCGGAGAAACGTAGTAGCAGACCCCGCTCCCGGTAGGCGCGCAGGCCGTGCCGGCCGCAGTGGAAATGGACAGGTTCTGCTGGGCCGTCAGCAGGCTGGCGTCAGTCACCTGGACGGTGAAGCTGCTGGTTCCGGCGGTGGTCGGAGTTCCCGAAATCGCACCGGAAGAGGACAGCGTGAGACCCGCAGGAAGAGCGCCGGTGGCCAGAGCCCAGGTGTACGGTGCTATCCCGCCAGTGGCGTTTAACTGCGCGCTGTAAGGTACTGTGACCGTCCCCCCAGGCAGACCCGTCGTAGAAATTGCTAGCGTAGCAGCAGTAATGCTGATGCTAAGCGAGGCTGATGCTGTATCGCCCGAGCTATCCTTTACTTGAATGGTGAATGTAAGCGTCCGGGCTGACGTTGGGGTTCCCGTAATCGTTCCGTTGGCAGGAGACAGGCCGAGGCCGTTGGGGAGCTGACCGCCTATCACCGACCAGTTGTAAGGCAGGCTCCCCCCGGTAGCCTGTAGATTAGCGCTGTAAGGAGTTAGGAGTTGGCCGCCCGGCAGGCTGTTCGTAGTGATGTGCAGGGGTTGCGGGGAAGAGTTCACCGTGAGTGTAGCGGCGCTGCTGGTGACATTGCCCGCCACGTTGCTGACGACTACGGTGAACTGCGAGCCGTTATCCGAGCTGGTCGTCGCTGGTGTCGTATAGGAAGACGAGGTTGCGCCGCTGATCGCCATCCCGTTCTTCTTCCACTGGTAAGTCATAGGTGTCGTACCGTTGGCCACCACAGTGAAGGTGGCCGTTTGGCCTGCCGTTACCGTCTGGTTCACCGGCTGCGTTGTGATCGTCGGTGCGACCGGTGCGGAATTTAGCGTGCTCGTACCTGCAACCAGCCCAGCGCAGCCGCTCACTGCGGCAGAAAACAGCGCCACAATTAAAAGAAGTGAAGAGCCGCGCAACATGCCCCAGATTGCGTGGAACAATCCTTTACTGCGGTTTCCCAGGTCTATTTGATTGCCACACATTGAAACTTGCCTCGAAACTTCGCCGGGGGGAAGCCTAAGGATGGGCGCACACTGCAGCTTCCGTTACTTTCTTGCTGGGGAGCCCATTAAATCCACTGATATGGAGAACAGTTTTGGTGCAGGGTACAAAACTGAACCTTTGCTGTCCGTATAACTGTCTTCTCGGCCAGCTTGAGTTTCTTCGAGTAGGGCTCAACGATTGGGTCTGAGAGGCCCAATTCCGTAAACCTAATATTCGCCCACGGCTCTCATGAAGTCCGGGCACAAACATTTACACTCACAAAGGGGCGCCACCGCTTCCCATGGGGAGCCTTCAAGCGCCCCATCTGTATCTTTCAGAGGAACGCGCTTAGCGCTCCCACTTCTACTTGTGCTTGCATGCGCCGGCCTCTGTACGACACGCATTTTGGCGCGCGCGCCGCAAGCCGGCGCCGCTCGTCCCGGCGCCCGAGTCGTTATGGACGCGCACAACTGTTACCCCTACTTTGGGTGGTGGGCCGATCGCATCGATCGTGCCCTCTCTGCCGGCACGCCTCTTGCCATCGAACAAGATCTCTTCTGGTACACCAATCCGCGGACCGGGCAAGGCCGTTCGCTCGTTACGCATGGCGCCCCGTCAGATGGCAATGAGCCCAACATGCGAGATTACTTCTTCGAGCGTGTTCGCCCTATCGTGGAAGGCGCATTGCACGATGCTAATCGCCAGAGCTGGCCTCTGATCACGCTAAATCTCGACCTCAAGTCCGAAGAGCCTCAGCACCTTGCCGCCATTTGGCGGTTGCTCAACGAATATCGCGACTGGCTCACCACCGCGCCCCGCACTTCGGAAATCAGCGCCGTCATGCCGCTCGACGTTAAGCCCATACTCGTTCTCACCGGCGAGTCGGACGCTCAGAAGGCTGTTTTCTACGACCGCGTCGCTGTCGGTTCACGTCTCTTAGTATTTGGCGCTACTCCCACAAACACTGTCGTCCCCACCGCTCCGCCTTCGGTCCTTGCGCCGTATCCTGCTGACAATTACCACCGCTGGTGGAACAACCCCTGGCGCGTTGTGGAGCCCGCTGGTCAGCCGAACGCCGGCGAATGGACACCGGAAAAGGAAGCTCGCTTAACCGCCCTTGTTCGTTACGCTCATCAGCGCGGATTTTGGATTCGTTTCTACACGTTGGACGGAGTCTCCGCCGCGGATGAAAGCTGCCGCGGTATCTTCCACAGCTATAACTTTGGCAGCCGCACTGCCGTCGAGCAGCGCTGGCAAGCAGCCGCGCACGCCGGAGTAGACTACATCGCTACAGATCAGTACGAAGACCTTGGCCGCGAACTGAGAAATCCTCGCTAGGCCTTCACACGCAACTCCGCCGAATGTGGACAAACAATTCACCGACCCAACAGCTCTAACATGCCTTTGTAACCCCACTCGGTTATCTACCTTGGGCCCGCAGACCCTCACCTGCTCGATCTCCACGGCATTCCTGAACGGGGTTCGGACGCGCTTCTTTAACAAGGTCGTGAGCAACGCGAGCAAAGGGTTGTGTCAGACAACCGGCGGGCGCCGCTTGCCAATGTTCGTGGCTTGCTCGAAAGCGTACGCCATCTGCAGCACGCCCCAATCATCGTTGTGCCGGCCTACAATTTGAATGCCGACCGGCAGCCCGCTTTCGGAAAACGCACAAGGAACGCTCATCGCAGGATTCCCCACCGTCGAAATGTAATAAGCAGACTTCATCCACGCGATGTAGTTTTCCATTTTCACTCCGGCAATTTCCGTGGGGTAATGCGTCTTCACATCAAACGGCAAAACTTGATTCACCGGCAGCACAAAGAACTCGTACTTCTCCATAAACTGCCGCATGCGCTGGAACAACTCCGTGCGTTTCGCTTCGGCCCGCGAGAGTTGCGGCCCGGTGAGCTTCCGCCCTTCCTGCACATGCCAGTGCACGTACTCATTCAATTTGTCCGCGTTCGCTTCCAATATGTCGCCGAATCCCAGTTCCACCGACCAGTGCCGCCATAACGAAAAACATTCGTTGGCTTCTTTCAAGTCCGGCTCCGCCTCTTCGACGATGCAGCCCAACGATTCGAACACTTTCCGCTGCGCCTTCACGGCGTCACGCACCGCAGGCTCCCAAGGAAGCCCCATGTCCTTAAACATCGCAACTCGCACACCTTTGAAGTCGCGCCCTAGGGGTTGCGCGAATTGCGCGCCGGACTGCTCAATCGAAATCGGCGAGCGCCTGTCAAATCCCGCCAGCACGCTCAAGAAGAATCCACAGTCCGTGACATTGCGCGCCACAGGACCGTCAACGCTCAGCGTAAACCACCCCAGCGTTGTCGGCGGATTCGGCACGCGTCCCGGCGAAGGCCGCAGCCCCACCACATTGCAAAAATTCGGCGGGTTCCGCAGCGAGCCCCCCATGTCGCTCCCGTCCGCGAGCGGCACCATTCCGCACGCCAGCGCCACCGCTCCGCCGCCGGTGCTGCCTCCGCAGGTCTTCGTCAAATCGTACGGATTCAGCGTCGGCCCAAAGAGCGGATTGAACGTTTGCGAGCCCAGGCCCCACTCCGGCACGTTGGTCTTGCCAACGACAATCGCTCCCGCCTTCTTTTCCCGCTCGACCACTAGGCAATCAAAGTTCGGAATGTCGTTCGCGTGCAGCGGTGAACCATACGTCGTCCGAACTCCCTTCGTGGCATGCAGATCCTTTACGCCTACCGGAAGCCCATGCAGCGGCCCCAGCCAATTCCCTTTCGCAGCCGCCTCATCGCCCGCCAAAGCTTGCGCCATGAGCTGGTCTTCCGGAACCAGTGTCACGATCGCATTCACCCTGGGATTGACTCGCGCGATTTGCTTCAAATGCGCCTGCATCACTTCCCGCGAAGACATTTTTTTCTCGCGGATCATCGTGGCCAAATCTCTAGCCCGCATGAAGCAGATTTCGTTTTCGCTTGCTGGAGACATTCCTGTGGATTCGGACTCCGCTGAAAGCGCCCGCGATTGATTCCCCATATTCGGCGGGAACACGAGCGACAACTTAGCGCCGACAGCAGCTCCGGTCCCAAGTTTCAGCGCGTCCCGACGCGTCATTTCTTTGCTCACCGGAGCCTCACTCCGAATTTCGCGCCAAGGCACCCGTCTTCCCAAAGAAAGGTGCGCCGGCGAATTCGTGCAGAGGTTATAGCGCAGCTCTACGCCCCGGACAACTTTTCTCCCGCTAAAGCTAGCGCGCTTTCCACTTGCGAAGCATTCGCGAGCTTCCCGCGCGCAAAATCACGCGTTCCTCCGCCCTTGCCGCCCAATTTTTCGAACACCTGTTTGAGTAGCGCGTTCATATCCTTCCCCAAAGAAGGATGTTGCGCGAAAAGCAAATCGCCGCCATCCGCCAGCCCGATCAATGCCGCGGTTTTCTGCGTTTTTGTAATGGCCGTCCCGAAAAAGCCCAGATACTCCGGCGCGACGTCTTCAAAAGCGCGCGAAACAATTCGCACTCCATTCCCGTCAGCCGCGGCAGCTTGCAGCGCGAGTCCGGCTTCCGCGTCGGCCAATCGCTCCAGCAGCGCGCGAATTTTCTTGAAGTTCGCATCGCGCTCGGCCAGGGCCCGCGACGCGGAAGAAACCACATCCTCCGGCGCGCAACTCAATTTCTCCGCAACCTGCCGCAGCAGTTGAAAATCACGGAGCGCCGCCCTTTCCGCCCGCCCGCCGCAGACAAACTCCACGCGCCAGTCCTGCCGGATTTTCGTGCACCGCCGCGCCAGCACGATGCCGATCTGTCCCGTACTTCTCACGTGCGTCCCGCCGCACGGTTGCAGTTCCACGCCTTCAATTTCGATCGCGCGCAGTATGCCCTCGCGGTCCACTTCTTTTCTCACTCCCAGCAGCGACAACTCCCCCGCCGTCCCGAAGCGAATCGTCACCGCACGGTCTTCAAAAATAATCTGATTCGCCGCTCGCTCCGCTCCCTCCAGAATCTCTTCCGTCGGCTCCGGGCCCCGCAAATCAATCGTGCACACTTCCGAGCCGAGATGAAACGAAACCGTCGACCGTCCATAGCGCTCTTGAAACATGGCCGAGAGCAAGTGCTGCCCGGTGTGCTGCTGCATGTGATCGAAGCGCCGCGGCCAGTGGATGCAGCAATCCACGTCCGGATCCGCAGGGCGGCGGTCAACGACGTGAAGAATCTCTTCTCCCTCATCTCGCACGTCGAGCACGTTCGCGTCGCAGATCTTCCCCAAATCATGCGGCTGCCCGCCGGAAGTAGGGTAAAAAGCCGTGCGGTCGAGAAGCAAGCCCCAGGCGGTTC
>QHYL01000462.1 GCA_003224105.1 Acidobacteriota bacterium
CGGCGCAGGCGAAGTCGAGTTGCTTTTGCAAAGGCCAGCCTTGCAGAAGCGCGTAGATGAAGCCGGCGTGAAAGAGATCGCCGGCGCCCGTGGTATCCACCGTGTCAACTTGAAAGGCGGGCGCGTAGCGGAACTGCGCGCCGTCCCAGGCGAGAACGCCGTCGCTACCAAGTGTCGCGGCCGTAAGGCGGCAACCGAAGCGGCGGTGTACGGCGGGCAGGGATTTCTGCAAGTCGGTGTTCAAAGCAAGCTTGCTGGGAATGTCGCGGCTGGTGATGAGGTAGTCCACCTTGGGCAGAAGCGCTTCGACGCCGGGATAGAGTTCATCGAGGTCGGCAATGACGGGAACGCCGGCGGCACGGGCCCAAGCGGCGGCTTGGGCAGCGGCAGCAGTGTCGTGGCCGTCGATGTGAAGCGCCCGAGCGTTGACGATCCAATCGCGCTGAAGCTCTTCGGGACGCAACGCGAGGCGATGGTCGCGGCGCCAAAGGACGGTACGCTCGCCGGAGTCGTCGATGAGAATGAAGGCTTGCTGGCTGGGGCAATCCGGCGCGGTGAGAAGATGCGCTTCGACGCCGAGCCGCGAGAATTCCGCGGCGTGCAGCGCGGCGGCGCTGTCTCCGCCGACTTTGCCCACATAGCGCGTACGCAGTCCCCATTGCTGGCAGGCGACGACAGCGGTGGCAGTCTGGCCGCCGGGCAGAATCGTGGTGGGGCGAATTTCGACTTTGGCGCCGCGCGCAGGATAGTGCACGACGGGAATCAGCGTGTCGGTGGCGTTGAGGCCGACGCCGACAAGATCGACGTTTTGTACCTTCGAAGGTGAAATCATCGTGCTGCGGTTACTGTAAATGAAGAGTAGAAAGAATTGCAACGCGGATGCCCGGGCCCGGCGGCCCTAAAAAGAAAAAGAACGGGTCTGAAGACCCGCCACTACATTCGGACGGGAAGATGCCGGACTGAAGCCGGCGCTACATGAAGAGGGAGTGTTGCAAACCTGAGCGTCAGTGGAAGCGCGTGGTGCGCCAGAGGGCGAGCGTACAAATGAAAAGAAGCACGAGCAGCGCGGTTGTCAAGAGCGCCGCAGGGACCAAGTTCAGCGACAGTTGCGGCACGCGAGCCATTGACGCGAAAACGACAAAGATGGCGGTCGCCGCGGCAACGAGCAGCCAATCCCACACGCTGCGGGAAGGCGCGGACTCGCCGGCGGCTTGGCGGCCGTCCATGCGCGCTTCGACGTAGTCGGCAGCGACGCCGTAGCGGCGGCCTTCACGTTGAGCCGCTTCTTTCCAATGCGTTTGCTCTTCACCGGAAGCCGAAGAAAAAGCAACTGCGCCGACGCCCAGCATCATGAGCAGCGAGCCGCCAATAACTTGCGCATAGGTGGAAGAGCTGCGGCCGTGCAGTTCGCCAAAAACGAAAATGCCCCAGAGCAGCCCCCAGAGCTGATTGGAATTGGAAAGTGGAATGCCACGGCTGATGCCGACGTATTTTGCGGCGTATTGCTGGAAGAGATCGCCGATGACCCAGATGAATCCGCCAAGCATGAGCCAGAAAATGACGCCGCGCGCACTGATCAGTTCCTGCCACAGCGGAGTGAGGCCAGTGTAGCCGATGGCCAGCGCGGACATCATGCCGAGTTCGCCGAAAGTGAAAAAAGTCACAAAAGAAAGCGGGTTCATTCCGGTGAGATAAGCTTTGCGGTAGGGAATATACATCGTTCCCCAGAGGACGCCCGCACCTAGCGCGGCCCAAACGCCGCGGAAGGAATGGCCCGCAGGCCCTTGCGTGGAAGAAGCGATGGCAAGCAGCGTTGCACCCGCACACATGATGAGCGCGCCGCCGAGCACGCCGGTCCAGCGGCGCCAGCCGGCTTGCCGCAGTTCGTTGAAGAAGAGAAAGCCCCACAAAATGCCGAGCAGGCTGTTGGAATTCCAAAGTGGGAAGGCGATGCTGAGGCCGATGTCGCGAATGGCGAAAACCGTGAGCGTGTTGGCCACGGCCCAGAGGCAGCCCGCGAGAATCGCCCAGATGATCAAGTGAGGCGCGCGGCGAACGTCGGCTCGAACCGACGAAGTGCCGAGGATCAGAGCGGGGAGGCTCCAGCGCGCCAGAAAAACGCCCATGACCATGATGAGCGAAATCGCAATGGGAGAAATGCCGATGGAAACTAGTTTTGTGGGCGCTTCCGCGGCTCCCAGCCACGCACCCGCCGTGAAGCCCGAGAGAATGCCAAGGAGTTGTAGTTTTTTCGCGCGCGAAATGTCTTGCGCCGCTGCCGAGCTGAGGGGTTGTGCTTCGGATGCCATGATGTTCTGATTTGGCTTGTTAGTGCGTGAAGCTCAACAAAAACAATCCCGCGATGAGCACGGCCACCGGCACCCAAAAATGAACATCGGTGAGCACGCTACTCCAGCGGCTAGACCTTGCCTTCGGATTGTTGGTGCTTTCCATCTCTGCTCAGGCCCTGCTAATAGTTTTCCCGTTTGGTGTGAGCGGCGGTTTGTTCGCCCTTATACGCTTTCCATGCCTGGCTGATGACATAAGCGTGAATGGCGTCGGCTTCCTGAACGGTGAGGTGCGCGTTGGGAAAAGCGAATTTTGGCGGATCGGCGAGGCCGGGCATGCCCTTCGACCAATGCGAGCCACCCATCACGATTTGATACCAATCTTTGTGCACTTCCGGAGGAGCGTAGCGAAGATCGGGGACCGCGCCGTCTTCGACCCAAGCTCCGCTGCCATCGATGCCGGGCGAGTGGCAGCCTTCACAATAAAACGAGACGTAAAGCTTTTCGCCTTTGCGAATCGTTTCGAGCGTGGCTTTTTGTTCGGGCGGTTTTGGCACGGGAGGAACTGTGATTTGCGGAGTCGGAAAGGGAACGTTGCCGCCAAGCTTGAATGCGTAGAGGCGCTCAGGGCCGCGCTTCGATTCCGGCGTGGCCATGGTGCGTGCGGGCGCGAACAATCGCGAGCCGGAGCCCCAGCCAACAGAAGTAATGACGTATTGTTCGCCGTTCACCGAAAAAGTCACAGGAATGGAATCGATTGCGGACTTGGTTTGGATGGACCACAGTTTTTTCCCCGTGTCCGCGGCGTAAGCGGCAAACTCACCAGTTCCCTGCCCTTGAAAAACGAGATTGCCCGCGGTCGCGAGAACGCCGCCGTTGACAGCAATTTCCTCTTCGACCGACCACCGTGCAGTTTCCGCGATGGGATCCCACGCGATGAGGCGGCCGAACAGTCCCTCGCCGCTTTCACCGGCTTCCACAGGAGCTTTAGTATCCGAGCGCCGATCCGTCGTTGGAATATAAACAAGCCCGGTAAGCGTGTCATAGCTCATGGGCCACCAATTGTGGACGGTCCATTGGTGGCCGCCGCCTTGCGAAGCGGGAATCAGGACGGGCTTTTCCGTTTGCAGGTCATAACCAGATGCCCAGGTAGTCTTCACCAGTGGCTTGGCCGAGAGCAGCTTTCCGGTTTTTGCGTCGAGGATGTAGAAGAACCCGTTCTTGGGCGCGGTCATCGCGACGTGACGCCTTTCGCCGTTAATCGGCAGGTCCGCCATCACGATTTGGTTGTTTTCGTTGTGCACGCCTTCGGCGCCGGTTTGGTAGTGCCAAACGTATTTTCCCGTCTCCGCATCGACCGCGATGATGCATTGCGAGAAAAGTTTTTCGCCGGTGATTTGTGTGCCGGCCATTTCGCCGTAGCCAACGTCAGCGCCGGCAGTGCCAAAAATGACGAGCCCGGTGGCGTCGTCATACGTAATGGCATGCCACACATCGCCGCCGCCGATTTTCCAGGAGCCTTCTCCGTGCCAGGTTTTCGCGGCCATTTCCAGTTCTTTGGTTTCGAACGGCTTCGACGGATCGCCGGGAACCGTCCAGAAACGCCAGACTTCCTTGCCAGTTTCGGCATCGTAGGCTGCCAGTGCACCGCGGACCGCGTCGTCCGAGCCGTTGTAGCCCATCAGAATTTTCGCCTTGGCCACGCGAGGCGCTCCGGTGATTCCGGTTTGCGTGGGCTCGCAAACCGTGGATTCCCAAATTTTGTTGGCGGTCGCCGCGTCAATGGCAATCAGGCGGCAATCGCCCGTGCCGACGTAGACTTTGCCGTTCCAAACGGCCACGCCTCCGTTCGTTCGCGCAGAGTACGAGCCGTTCAAAGCCTGGTCCAGGCGAATTTGCGGATCGTATTTCCAGAGGAGTTTTCCGGTGCCAGCTTCGACAGCATAGACTTTCGAAAGTGGGGCACTGACGTAAATCACGCCGTCCACCACGATGGGTTCGGAGACCACGCCCATCAACCCATCGTAATCGAGGTACCAAGCCAGACCCAGGTTAGAGACGTTCGAGGAGTTGATTTGCTTGAGTGGGCTGAAATGTTTTGAGTCATTGGTGCGGCCATTCACCAGCCAGTTGACGCCCGTAACGGCGTCGGCGGCGATGCGCTCTTCATTCACATCGCCCGGCTTTACAGCAGCGGGCGCGGCGGAAGTTTGCGAAAAACGCAGGGCCAGAGCCGCTCCGATGGCGACAAGAACCAGAGAAAGACCCAGGATCCGCCGTGCTTGCATGCCAGACCTCTCTCAAAATCGAAGTGCGCCGCGGCAGCGACGAGGGGAGGCCTTGTGCGTTGCCCATTCGGCGCGGAATTATCGGATGCCATGTTAGGTGTGCGACGGAAGGAAAGTCAACGCGTGCCGTACAATGGAGAAATCCCGGACTGAACGAGCCCCGGAGGCCTTACTGCCATTTGAACGGTGTGAAATGAGGAAGCGATTACAGGTAATGAAATTTGGCGGGACGTCGGTGGGCGACGCGTCGTGCATTGCGCGCGCGGCCAGCATTCTTGTGAATGCAGCCAAGGAGTGCCGCTGCGTTGCGGTCGTTTCCGCGATGAGCGGTGTGACGAACCGGTTGATCGAAGCGACGAATCATGCGGAAGCCGGAAACGCAGTCGAGGCCACGGCGATTCTGGAAGCGCTTCGCAAGCAGCACGAAGTGGCGCTCACAAGCTTGCTTCCCAACGAAAAAGGGCGCGAAAGCATTCGCGGAAAACTGGAAGAGGTTCTCGCGGAGGGCCGCCGCCTTTGCGAAGGTACGGCTCTGCTGCGGGAGTTGACGCCGCGTACACTCGATGCCGTTTCGAGCTTAGGAGAACGGCTTTCCGCGCCGCTGGTGGCGGCAGCGGTCAAAGAAGCGGGCGCGGCAAGCGAAGCGATCGACGCAACGGAACTTGTTGTCACCGATGCGTTTCACGGCGGCGCTGAGCCGCAGATGGATTTGACACGGGAGAAATCGCAGGCGCGGCTGTTCCCACTGCTTGAAAAAGGGATTGTGCCGGTGGTGACCGGTTTCATTGGTGCGACCGTAGATGGACAACTGACGACGCTCGGCCGGGGCGGCTCGGATTTTTCGGCGACTATTCTGGGCGCAGCGCTCAACGCAGATGAAGTCATTATCTGGACCGATGTGGACGGCGTGTTGACCGCGGACCCGCGGCTGGTGCCGGAAGCGCGCACGATTCCGGAAATTTCTTATCGCGAGGCGGCGGAGCTCGCGTACTTTGGCGCAAAAGTGTTACACCCGAAGACGCTGAATCCCGTGGTGCAGGCGGCGATTCCGGTGTGGATCCGCAACAGCTTCCAGCCGGACCGGCTGGGGACGAAAATCACGCCCGAAGGACGAAGCATCGGTGGCGGCGTCAAAGCGCTCACGGCCATTCGGGATGTAACCTTAATTAGTGTGGGCGGGCCGGGAATTGTGGGACTGCCGGATGTCGTAGGGCGGACGTTTTCCACGACGGCCGCAGTGCGGGCCAATGTGCTGTTGATTTCGCAATCCTCTTCGCAAAACGACATCTGCTTCATCGTGGCTTCGACGGATGCACAGCGAACCGTGGAGGCTTTGCGCAAGGAATTCGCTAAAGATTTGGCGCATCAGGACGTGGAACACATCACCGTGGACCCCAACATCGCGATTGTTGCCGTCGTGGGAGAAAACATGCGCGGGATTCCGGGCATTGCCGGCAAGACGTTCAGTGCGTTAGGCCGCGACGCCGTGAACCTCATCGCCATTGCGCAAGGCTCTTCCGAGAGCAACATTTCGTTTGTGATCGAAGAAAAAGCAGTGAAGCAGGCATTGGTCACTGCGCACAGGGAATTTGGGTTGGGCACGCCCCATGGCTAGCGGTCAAGTGCTACTTCTGGCGGATAGAGTGATTCCTATCCGAACAGTAAAAGAGGAATGGTAGGCCCGTGGGGACTCGAACCCCAGACCTCTACCGTGTCAAGGTAGCGCTCTAACCAACTGAGCTACGGGCCTGAATTCCGTTCAGTTTAGCACGAGTGGCAGCGGTTGACGGAACACGAACCATTAACTGCGCAAAGGCTCGCGAACTTTCCGCTCCCCGCTGTAGAATGCGCCTAACAACAGTAAATTCATGAGGCGGACCACGCTTAAGAGTGAAAATCCTAATTGACGCAGACCTGAAGAAAAAATGCCCGCGAACGGCGCTCGGTTGCCTGACGGCGCGCGTAAAGCCCGAGCCTTCTCCCGTGGGGCTTCTCGCGGAAATGAATCAGAGAGAACTCGAAATCCAGGAACTGCCTTTCCCGCGCGGCGTGCTGGAATCGCCGCAGGTGGAAGCGGTCCGCAGAGCCTACAAATCCCTGGGAAAGGACCCTGCACGCTATCGCGGTTCGGCGGAAGCCCTCCTTCGCAGAATCGTGGCCGGCAAGGGTTTCCCGCAGATCAATTCGGTCGTAGACGTGATCAACCTCGTTTCTGTCGAAAGCAGGCTCCCTGTGGGTTTGTACGACGCAACACACGTCAGCGGCGGCGTGGTTTT
>QHYL01000463.1 GCA_003224105.1 Acidobacteriota bacterium
CGATATAAGCGACTTCCTGAAACGTATAAAACGAAATCCCCGGGGGAAGGATAATGCGAATCAGCGGGAGAGGAATATTGTGAAGTCCCAGATTATTCAACATGCCGAGGAAGGAACCAGCAAAGAAGTCAAAATATTTGAAAATGCCGAGAATGGTGAAATTCAAAACCAGGGAAAAAAGGAACCATTTCCTGCGATGCGGATGTTGGACGGGCGGGGCAATGTGTTGAGCGACCAGAAAATCGACCATGGTGCTGCCAATCATGAGGAGGAGAAAGCGCCAGTCCCACCAACCGTAAAAGAAGTAGCTGGCCAGGAGGAGAAAAACGTTCTGGGCGCGATGGTTCAGCCGCCAGTAGAAGAAAACGACGGGAATCAGGAAAAGAAAGAACGCAGGAGAGTCAAAAAGCATGGCACGCAATCGGATTAATTTTCATGGCGTTTAAACGCGCGTTCGCGCTAATCCACTGTGCCGGGTGCAACCAGAATAGAGAGAGCAAGGTCCAAGGGGCAATCGGATGATTTTCCGAATCCAGCTTAGGGAGAATACCTGATCGCTATATCACGCGGAAATATCGACACCCATTGATATTGACAGTATGAGAAAGAATTCGGCCGACGGAAAATAGCACAATTCGCGGCCATCCAGCCCTTCTTTCTGCGCGAAATTGTTTCAAAAAAGCAAAGACAATCTCTGAGTACTTCCTTTGCTTGATTTTTAAGGTTTAGACCGGATTGTGAGGGGGCTACCCCCAGCGTAGCGTGCTTGCAGGGCCGGGTTTCCCCGTTGCAGTGTTAGTCCGCGCATACGGGTAACGAGTGGAAAAAAGGGAATGCGGACGGATGCCGACCCAGGGGTCACGAGCAGGATGTGACTCTTACGGCGGTAGCGTGTTCGGGGGAAAGAGGATGGGAGTTCGAGCTCAACAGTGGCCTTGGTTTGCGATCCTTGTTCGAACGGGAAGAGAAAAGACTGCGAACCTGCTTTTGGAAAACTCGGGTTATGAGTGTTTCTTGCCGGTGAGCAGAAGCACGCGCCGCTGGTCGGACCGCACAAAAGTGATCGAAGTGCCGTTGTTTCCAGGATATTTGTTTTGCCGGATGAATCCGCACAGCCGCTTGACGGTTCTGATGACGCCGGGAGTGATACAGATCGTCGGTGTAGGAAAAACCCCTATCCCCGTGGAAGAGGAAGAGATCGAGGCTATCCAACACGTACAGAAGAGCGGGCTCTCCGCGATGCCCTGGCCGTACATGCAAATTGGCAACGTAGCGCAAATCCTGGAAGGCCCATTGCGCGGTTTGACAGGAATCATTGTCAAAATCAAATCGGGGATGAAACTCGTGCTTTCCGTTAGTCTGCTTCAGCGCTCCCTGGCGGTAGAAGTTGAAAGAAATTGGGTAGGTGAAGTTCAGGCGGGAAAACCCGCAGAGATTTGTGCAGTACATCGCCGTCAGTCCCTTGCGCGAACGGATGCGGTCCACCTGGGCGCCATGAAAGGGGTTGGCGACGAGACCATTCAGGTAGATTAAGCAGTGCGGAAAATAATCGTGTGGAGAAGGAAGGCGTCAGTGGTTCACGAAGATCGAAAAGGTTTTCAATTTTTGAAGCACATCAGCGGATTTCCGCTTGTAATTCTTTTTGTCTGGGCCTGGGCGACGATAGCGCCTGCACAGGAACCACGCGAGCAAGTACCGCCAACCTCACAACCAGTCGCCCGGGACGGCAGCGGGACAGCGGACAATCACGGCCAAACTGAAATCCTGCAACACCGGAACCGGCGTTACCAATTGCATTCGGCGGACGTCCTGTCCCTGGAATTCCCGTTTACACCTGAATTTAACCAGACCGTGACCATCCAGCCTGACGGATATATCACTCTGCGCGGCATAGACAATATGCGCGTGGAAGGGCAGACCTTGCCCGAAGTGACGACTGCGCTACGAACGGCGTACGCAAAAATATTGCACGACCCGGTCATCAACGTGGAACTGAAGGATTTTGAGAAGCCTTTTTTTATTGTGGGGGGAGAGGTGGGACACCCGGGCAAATTTGAACTCCGCGAAGACACGACGGCCACGGAAGCCGTGGCGATTGCTGGCGGCTTGCGGGACTCCGCGAAACACTCGCAAGTGTTGCTATTCCACCGAGTACCGGGCGGATGGGCGCAAGTGAAAAGACTGAACATGAAGAAGATGTTGAAAGAAGGAAATCTGGACGAAGACGCCTACTTGCAGCCGGGCGATTTTCTTTACATACCGAAAAACACGATGTCGAAGATCGGCAAGTTTATTCCGACTTCATCTCTGGGTCTGTACGCAAATCCTGCGCTGATGAGGTAAGCGGCCATGTTTGAAAAGAATTTGAACGGAAAACAGGGTGAGGAACGGCAATCCGTGACTTTGCGGGACCTGCTGAGCGTTGGTTTTCGGCAGAAACGGTTGATTATTAATACGTTCCTGGGAATCTTTTCCCTCGCGGTTGTGCTGGCGTTCATTCTGCCAAAGAAATATCAATCCGAAATGAAGATTCTGGTGCGGCGCGAGCGCGCCGACAACATGGTCACACCGGATCGGGAACAGCCGATGCAGTTGCGAACCGAAGTGAGCGAAGAGGAACTGCAGTCAGAGGCGGAGCTGCTGAAATCGAGAGATTTACTGACTAAAGTCGTCCTCGCTTGCGATTTGCAGAGAACCGGCAACCACTCAGTTTGGAACATGCTCGGTCACAAAGACGAAGAACAGACTTCGCGCGCAGTGGTGAAATTAGAGAATGACCTGATGGTCCAGCCCATCAAACTGACCAACCTGATCAGCGTGAAATACAATTCGAAAGATCCGCAACTGTCCGCACGAGTTCTGAACACCCTTGCGAGTCTGTACCTGGAGAAGCACCTGGCCATTCACCGCGCTCCGGGAGAATTTGAATTCTTTCACCAGCAGGCGGAGCAATATCGCACAGCTCTCATGAATGCTGAGAACAAACTCACCAACTTCAGCCGCGAGGAAGGAGTTGTCAACCCGACGCTCGAGAAAGAGATTAGCGTCCGGAAGCTGGCGGATGTGGAAGCGGATTTAAAAACGACGAAAGCGAACATCGCAGAGACGCGCGAGCGAATCAACAAGCTACAGGCGCAGCTAGGCACGCTTCCGAAGCGCCAGACGACGCAAGTTCGCACTGCTGACAATCCCCAGCTCATGGAGCGCATGAAGTCCACGCTGCTGGAGCTGGAGCTGAAGCGCACGGATCTGCTGAGCAAATTTGAACCGACTTACCGGCCCGTACAGGAAGTGGAGCAGCAGATTGCCCAGACGCGCGCGGCCATTGACGCGGCCGAAAAAGCTCCGCTGCGGGACGAAACCACAGACCGCGACCCAACCTACGAATCGTTGCGATCGGAGCTGGCCAAGTCGCAAACGGACTTGGCGGCCTTGGAGGCGCGCGAAGGGGCGACTGCTTCTCTTGTGCGCACGTACAAAGCGGAAAGTCAGGAGCTCGACAACAAGGAACTTCTTCACAAGGACATGCTCCGCGCAGCGAAAGCGGATGAAGACAATTACATGCTTTATCTGCGCAAGCAGGAAGAGGCGCGAATCTCTGACGCTTTGGACCGGCAGCGCATTTCGAACGTCGTCGTGGCCGAGCCAGCCTCCGTTCCTTTCACGGCGCAATCGCGATGGTTGTTCGTGGTGCTGCTGGGCGGATTGCTCGCGGCAATCTCGAGTGTGCTGCTGGCTTTTGCCGTGGACTATTGGGATCCGTCATTCCGGACCCCGGAAGAAGTGGAATCGTTACTGGGAAGCCCGGTGGTTGCCGCGATTCCAAGGGATGGCGACTAACGATGTTCCTCGACTTCTACCGCTTGCGAGAGCAGCCGTTCGGCGTGACTCCGGACCCGCGCTTCTTGTATTTCAGCCCGGGTCATAGAGAAGCGCTTGCGTCGCTTTTCTATGGAATCGAGACGGGTCGTGGATTTCTGTCGCTTGTGGCCGAGCCTGGGATGGGCAAGACGACGCTTCTTTTCCAGTTGCTCAAACGCTGGAAAGGCTACGTGCACAGCGCCTTCTTGTTTCAAACGCAGTGCGATTCGCGTGAACTGCTTCGGTACCTGCTCGAGGACCTTGGCCTCGACAGCCAAGATCGCGACATCGTACGGATGCATGCGGACTTGAATGATTTCCTGTTCCGCGAGACGAAAGCCGGCAAGCGCGTCGTTCTCTTCATTGATGAATCCCAGAATCTTTCAGACGCGGTGTTGGAAACGGTTCGGCTGCTTTCGGATTTCGAGGCTCCGGACAGAAAGCTCCTGCAGATCGTTCTGGCGGGGCAGCCGGAACTGGAGCAACGGCTGGGGCGCCCCGGATTGACACAGTTAGGGCAACGCATTGCCGTCCGCGCGCAGCTTGAGCCTTTGCCACGCGCCGAAATCATTCGCTACATGAATCATCGTCTTCGCGTGGCAGGATACCAGGGAATGGAGCTATTCACTCCCGAGGCGGCAGCAGCGATCGCGGAGCGCAGCCGTGGAATCCCGCGCGTCGTCAACCATCTTTGCTTCAATGCGCTGTCGTTGGGATGTGCCATGCGAAGCCGGCAAATTGGCCCGGAAATCGTGCGCGAGGCTGCCGGTGACCTGTCTATGGATTCTCGGCCTGCGAAACCACAGGCCACGAGCGCGCGAGTTCCGAATCCCCAGCCGCCGCAACGACAGGTTGCCCACGCGCCCGCTCCATCAATCAAATCCACGTCGCTTTCTTCGTGGATGAATGGGTTACTTTCCCATCAAAGAGTTCTTCAAACCTCGTTGCTTGCCCTGTTGCTGTTAGGCCTTGCAGTTTACCTTGGAACACGCGCAGGAGCGGGAACAGTTGAGAGGGAACAGGCAAACGAAGCGTCGTCAACGTATGTTCCGGCAAGCGCGGGTCAGAAACATACCTCTGAAGCGCGAGTCCCAACTGCTTACGACGAACTTCAGCCAACAAGCTTGCGTCAGTCGGATGAGCGGCAAGATTCGTCGAACGTTTTCACCTATGTTGTCCAGCCGAATGACACGCTCCGGGCGCTGTGCTTATCTCTGGTTGGACGATATGACGAAACGGTCCAAAAGGAGATTCGCAAGTTAAACCCCAACCTGAAGGACTTGGTGAATCTCAAGGCTGGACAGGAGATTCGCCTGCCCCTGGCCCCTTCAAAACCAGGTCAAGACCACTTGAAAAACACGCGTTGAAATCCAACGACCAGACCACAGGGCACTCATGAGCAAGAACTTCGAACTCCTTCACCATATCACCAACGAGAAGGACCTTTTTCAAACATTGGACGGCTGGGAAGATGCGGCCGTGGCGTCTGTCAACGCGGAGCCGGAAGCGGAGTTTGATGAAAACGTGCAAGCAAGAACTCGGCAGCAAAGTCCGCTGCCCGACGTGTTCCAGGCAGTTGACAATACAATGGGTCCCCTCGACCTTGTGACTCCAGATGTAAGCCGTTTGGCAGAGCCGGTACAAAAGCCAATAAACGAGCCATTAGAAAAGAAGGCCCAGGCTGAAATTCAAAGCACTAATCTTGAGGACAGATTCCCGATATCGCGCAATCCCCTCACGCGTTTGAATTCTGACTTGGACATTCCGCAAGCCTGGGTCAAACGCGAGATCGGACCCAGGCCCAACAACGAAATTGAACTGGAATTGGGGCCGGAAACTCTCCCGGGTATTGCCACTCCAGAATCGCCACAGACTCCAGAAAGAGCTGCCAGCCTCAGCGACGCGAAGGTTCAAGATGCGGGTCCCACCAGAGAGGAGAAGGCGCACCATGAACCGCCGCCTCTCGGAAACTTTGGAGCAGATGAGGGCAAATCGATCGGCGATAGCCGCGCGAAAAAGAGCCGGACGCGAAACGCCTACAGAGATCCTCGACGGGAAGCGATTGCGCACGAGGAAGAACTCAAATTGGTGCACCGCGTCTTTCTTGCAGAAGAGAATTCACAGCGAATGGTGCTGTTTTCTGGGTTTGAGCGCGACACCGGCTGCGCTGCGATCTGCATTCGCGCCAGCGAGATACTTGCAGCGCAGGGAGAAGGATCGGTTTGTTTGGTAGATATGGGGCTCCGAGTGCCCTCGCTGCATGAGCATTGTGGCGTGCAAAATGACAGGGGGCTCGCTGAGGCCATAGTGGAATCCAGGCCCATTCAAGAGTATGCGCAGCAACTCTCACCGGCGAATCTCTGGGTGATACCCAGCGGTTACGGCGCTCCCCAGCTGAATTTCACCAAAGTTGCGGACCGGCTGCGAGCTCGAATGGAAGAGCTCCGGCAGGCATTTCGATATGTTGTCGTTCACACCGGGTCTTTGTGGCTCAACGCCGACGCAATGCTAGTCAGCAAGTGGACGGACGGCGTTGTGTTGATTTTGGAAGCGCATTCCACGCGGCGCGACACGGCCCGTCGCATTAAAGAGAGTCTTGCAGCTGCCAATGCGCGAGTGTTGGGCGTTGTACTCAACAATCGCACTTATCCCATCCCAGATACGCTTTACAGCAGGCTCTAAGGAGAAAAAAGGTTTACGACCCGCCCCAGCCCCGTGGAGCGGGATTCCCAGAGGCCGAAGAGCCTGAGAATCTCGGCTAGTTGATGCACACCCTCAAATCCAAAAAGTCAGGAACGAGCAAAAATGGCTGAACAGCAGACGTGGCAATGGTCAAGTCGGACCGCAGTGCTGGCTCATGAGTCCGAGAATATTTTCTATGCGGTGTTGAAGCGCTGCATGGATATCTGTCTGGCAACCGCGTTGATTATTATTCTCCTGCCTATCCTCTTGCTGATCGCGCTGCTCATCAAGCTGGATTCGCGAGGGCCGGTTATCTTCACTCAGGAGCGCGTGGGAGCAAAGCGGCAACGGTTTGGGAGGCAATGCGTCTGGGTCGTCCAGAATTTCCCGTTCTATAAGTTCCGCTCGATGGTGCGCGACGCTGATTCTTCTATGCACGAAGCCTCAACTCTTCAACGTGCTGAAGGGCGACATGAGTTTAGTGGGACCGCGGCCCGTGCCCACCTACGAGGTGGCTGGCTACAGCCCCCGCCATCACCACCGGTTTGCGGCCTTGCCGGGAATTACGGGCTGGTGGCAAGTCAAAGGACGCTGCCAGGTATCCTTCGAGGAAATGATCCGCATGGACCTGGACTACATCCACAACGCGTCGTTGTGGCTTGATCTGAAAATTCTATTTCTTACCCTCCCAGCCGTCCTTTCTAGAAGAGGTGCTGAATGAGCAAGTCCGCTCTTCCAATTGGAGTAAAAGAGAGTCCCTCCAACACAAAACCCATGGGCGTCGCTGTAATCGGTTGCGGCTATTGGGGTACGAACTACGTTCGAATCTTCAACGAATTGACGGAGTCGCGAGTCGTTGCCGTGTGCGAGCAGAGCCCGGACCGCCTGAAGGAGGTAGCGCGGCGGTTTCCCAACGTGTACCTGACCACCCAGGTCGAAGACGTGCTGTCGCAACCTGACGTGCAGGGAGTGGTCGTCTGCACCGAGGCAACTTCGCACTTCAACGTCACGCGCCGTCTATTGCTGGCAGGCAAGCACGTGCTGGTAGAAAAGCCGCTCACCACGACGTCGACGCACGCGGAAAAACTGATTGAGCTGGCGGACTCTCATTCCGCGACACTGATGGTGGGTCACACATTTGTCTTCAACGCCGGCATCCGCAAGGTGAAAGAGTACGTACAGCAGGAGAGTGGCCGGGTCTACTACCTCTATGCGCGCCGGACGAATCTTGGCCCCATTCGCCGCGATGTGAACGCCCTTTGGGACCTCGCCCCGCACGACATCGCCATCTTCAATTATCTGCTGGACTCCTCGCCGGAGTGGGTCAGTGCGATAGGTGGAAAAGTCCTTGGCAACTGCCGCGATGACGTGGGCTTCGTTTCGCTTGGCTACCCCGGAAATATTCTCGGCCACGTGCATGTCAGTTGGGCCGATCCTGACAAGGCGCGTGAAGTGGTGGTGGTCAAGAGCGACCGCAGGATCGTTTTCAACGACCTCAATGGGCCGGAGCAGGTGCGCGTGTTTGAGAAGGGTGTGAGTCCGGTCGATGAAGAGCCGCTCAACTATGGCGAATCTCGCTTTCAAATCCGCGACGGCGACATTATCAGTCCCCGCATTGAGCCAGTTGAACCTCTAAAAAATCAGTGCAGGCACTTCCTCGAATGCATCAGGACAGCGAAACGGCCGGTGAGCAATGGAATGCATGGGCGTGATGTCGTGCGAGTGCTCGAAGCGATAAACCGTTCGGTCGAATGTAAAGGATTACAGGTACCCGTGGAGGATAAGGCGGACTATGTCCACCCAAACGTTGATGCATCCGAAGCACCCGAATGTTCCCTTCGTTGATTTAGGAGTCCAATATCGAGCAATTTCGGCTGAGATTGATGACGCGATATCGAAAGTAATCCAGGATGCTGACTTTATCCTCGGGCGCGAAGTGCGCCTCTTCGAGGAAGAGTTTGCGGAGTTCTGCGACTCGTCCTATGCGGTCGGGGTGGACTCCGGCACATCTGCACTGGAGTTGG
Organism: Acidobacteriota bacterium; assembly: GCA_003224105.1. Lineage (GTDB taxonomy): Bacteria > Acidobacteriota > Terriglobia > Acidiferrales > UBA7541 > Acidiferrum. Next base: position 8,568 of record QHYL01000463.1, read on the forward strand.
CTCTCCGGGCCTTCGACATTGGCCCTGGTGACGAGGTCATCACTGCAGCGAACAGCTTCATCGCCTCCGCCTTGGGCATCTCCCACGCCGGCGCCAAGCCTGTGTTGGTAGACGTTGATCCCTTCACTTACACCCTGGACGTGAAAGCTCTGGAAAGAGCCATCACCCGCCGCACAAAAGCCATTATTCCTGTTCACTTGTACGGACATCCTGCGCACATGGGCCCCATCCGTCAACTCGCGGATAGGCACGGTCTGGTGGTGATCGAAGACGCCTGCCAGGCACACGGCGCGAGCTATAAAGGCAAGCGCGTGGGATCCTTAGGCCATTCCGCTGCTTTCAGCTTTTACCCGGGGAAAAACCTGGGAGCTTATGGCGATGGCGGCATGGTGGTGACCAAAGACCGGAAGATCGCCGACCGCCTCGAGATGCTCCGGAATTATGGACAGAAGGAGAAATACAAGCATCTTTTCCGTGGCTACAACCGCCGGCTCGACACCATGCAGGCGGCAATTCTGCGAGTCAAATTAAAATACCTGGAAAAGTGGAACGCGGCCCGCCGCTGGAACGCGAAGCTTTATCAGAAGCATTTAGAGGGAAGCGGAGTTGTCGTACCCGGCGAAGCTGGCGGCGCAGAATCCGTGTGGCATCTTTATGTGATTCGCACGGAGCGACGCGATGCGCTGAAGGAGCACCTCGTCAGTAAAGGCATCAACGCGAGCATTCACTATCCGATTCCGATTCACTTGCAGCCCGCCTATCAAGATCTAGGCTACAAACGCGGGGACTTCCCGGTTACCGAAGCGCATGCCGACCGGATTTTGTCCCTGCCCATGTACGCCGAACTCTCGGACCGTCAGATTGAGTTTATTTCGCAAACGGTATGTGAATTTCAGTCTGCCCCTCGACCAGATAAGGTTTCGCCTGAATCGTCCACTCGCAGGATTAGTCCGTCACAATGATCGCTGGAATGCGCTCTCGGGCATCAACAGGCGGCACACCCTTGGCTGTGCAGAATGAAGGAAGTGAGCACCTCGGGAGCGCAGGCTTTCCGCCTCGCAGCTTCGGAGCGCAAAGGAGTTCCTCGCGCCCTCTGTCCCTGGGAGCGAATTCCCTTGTTGTCGCGATCCTGAGTCCGTTCCTCGCTTTGACTTCCGCGTCAGTGCAGAGAGTCCTACTCGCGGTTGTCATCCTCGACATCCCTTTGCAGTTCGGCGCGCATTTATTCTATCGAGAGGATGATGCTGCGCTGGGCGCTCTTGGCGGGCTGAGTATTTCCGCTACAACATTGGCTCTGGCAGGTTTGTATCTGTCGTGGCTGATTCGTGCGTTCGCGAATCGCAATCAGGCGCCCAGAGCCAGGGTCAATGTCAATTGGCCTCTCGTCGTCTACTTTGCGATCACACTATTGTCCGTTTTTGCCGCCCAAGACGTCAGCCTCAGCCTTTTTGAAGTTTGTCTCCTACTGGAAGCATGCCTGGTCTACTTTTACATAGCGGGTAACGTTCGAACGAGGGAAGATGTCGTTTTCGTTGTGTCGGTTCTTCTCGTAGGGTGCCTTCTCGAAAGCGTAGTGATGATCATTCTCCGGTTTACGGGGATGCCTTCCACCATCTGGGGCCTGCCGACTCACATTCACATCGATAGCGATACAAAAGAAGGTTTCATGCGAATCGGCGGCACGGTGGGATCGTCCAATTTCGCCGCTGCATACCTGAGCATTTCCTTGACCTGTGCCGCCAGCGTCCTGTTCACGAACCTTGGCCATTGGTGCAAATGGCTGGCTGCGGCGGTTCTGGGCCTCGGGAGCATTGCCCTGATTCTTACATTTTCGCGTGGAGGCTGGCTCGCCTTGGCGCTCTCTCTTGCCCTGCTCTGTTTCGTCACGTGGCGCCGCCGAGGGCTTTCGCTCAAAGCGCCGATTGCTGTTCTTCTGCTCTTGGCGCTGCTCTACGTGCCCTTTCATTCGCTCATTGGAGCTCGTTTGTTCGGCGACGACCGGGGATCAGCAGAATCCCGCATTCCCTTGATGAATCTGGCATTTCGCATTGTCGAAGATAACCCCGTGCTTGGAGTGGGCGTCAACAACTTCACCGTGGTCATGGGACGTTATTTGACCTCCGAGTTTAGAGAGGGCTTTTTGTTTGCCGTCCACAACAAGTATTTATTGGTTCTCGCAGAGACGGGAATCGGTGGATTGATTGCCTTCCTCGCTTTTTTCGTAGGGACAGTGCGCAAAGGATGGCAATGTTGGGATCTTAAAGACCCCTTACTTTCGCCTCTGGCCTTGGGCTTCGCAGCAGGCATCGTTGGCCACATGGTCCACATGACGGTTGACGTTTTTCGCGGCCGCCCGACGCAGCAATTGGTATGGCTGATTGCCGGTTTGCTGGTTGCCATGTGCCGGATCGGGAGTACGCCTGCCCGTGAAGATTCCTTTGCCAGCGCAACCTGAGTTCTTGAGTTTCTCTTGATTGAAGTCAATCAAGCGACCACCAGGACCCGCCCTCTGCATATAACCCGCGCGACACCAAAAAAGGCACTACTTGATGAAAGTGTTGATCATGACGGCGATTTATCCGACGCCTGAGAATCCCGCTTTTGGCTCGTTTGTGAAAACGCAAGCGGAATCACTTAAGCGCGCGGGGATCGACGTTGAACTGCTGGTCATGCGTGGGGGCAACCGGAAGCTGCTCTATCCGAAAGCCGTTTTCCAGTTACGGAAGCGCCTTCAGCAGAGTTCGTTTGATCTGGTGCACGCACACTTCGGTTATGTCGGCATAGTCGCACGCACGCAGTGGAGAGTTCCCCTCGTCGTCACCTATCACGGAGACGACTTGCTGGGAACCATTAACGACCGCGGCAAGAAAGCTCTCTGGAGCGTGCTGGCTGCCTCCGCCTGCAAAAAACTAGCGCGGTACGTGGATGCTGCGATTGTTCAGTCTCAGGAAATGGCGCGACAGCTCAAGAAATCCAACGTCTTTGTCATTCCACACGAAGTGGATCTCGAAGTCTTCAAGCCAACGGAAAGAGACGAAGCCAGGAAGGCACTGGGCTTGCACCCGGACAAGAAATACGTGCTGTTCGCCGCCAATCCGGAAATACCCGTGAAGCGTTTCTCGCTCGCCAGAGCTGCGGCGGATGTTCTCGAGCAGCAGAATGGTTTCACGGAATTGCTCGTGGTTTACAAGGAGCCGCAGTGGCGGCTTGCGCTCTACATGAACGCTTGCGACGTGCTGGTTTTTCCGTCTTATCAGGAAGGCTCGCCCAACATCATTAAGCAAGCCATGGCTTGTAACCTCCCGATTGTGGCGACGGACGTCGGAGACGTTCGTCAGGTCATCGGAAAGACGCGGGATTGCTTCATTTGCCCTCCAGATGCCAGAAAATTTGCCTCGGTCATGAGGGAGATTCTTTCACGGCGCCCAAGAACGGAAGGCCGGACGCAGGTTCGTCACCTCAACGCCGAATCCGTGTCCGGAAAAATCATGAAAGTATATGAACAGGTCTTGCAAAACCGAGAGAAACATCACGCGGGCAGGACGCAGACGGGCTCTTATGCTCCTGCGAAATAAGCTCACCAGGACGAATCGAGGCCTCCGGTAATGTGCGGCATTTGCGGCTTCTACGAATACCAATCGCACAGGCCCGCGAACCAGGAAGTTCTCGGCGACATGCTGCACGTCCTGCATCACCGCGGTCCTGACGATTCCGGCGCGCACTTTGACAACGATCTTGCCTTGGGAATGCGCCGGCTCAGCATCATTGATCTGAGTGGCGGCAAGCAGCCCATCAGCAATGAAGATGAAACCATCGTTACCGTCTTCAACGGCGAGATTTACAACTATCGCGAACTCCGCGATGACCTCGAAGGCCGCGGACATAGGCTGGCGACCGAGAGCGACACGGAGGTCATCGTTCATTTGTACGAAGATTACGGGGAGAGCTGTCCTAGCTATTTGCGAGGGATGTTTGCCTTCGCGGTATGGGATTCGCGCCAGCGCCGCTTATTTGTGGTTCGCGACCGCCTGGGCATCAAGCCTTTGTACTTTACGCAAGCAGGCGGCGCGCTCATCTTTGCCTCGGAAATCAAAGCAATTCTGCAACATCCGGCCGTCCGCGTGGAGTTGAACATCGAGGCTTTGGACAATTATTTGTCGCTGAAGTACGTGCCCGCGCCACAAACGATTTTCAGCGGAATCAGCGCGTTGCCTCCGGGCTCCAGCCTGACGTGTGATGAGAATGGCTTAATAATCAGGCGTTACTGGGACCTGTCTTTTGCAAATCAGCACAACGGGCAGGTTCGGGAAGAGGCCTACGCCGAGCAATTGGAAGCCTTGCTTCGGGAATGCGTCAAACAGCATTTGATGAGCGACGTCCCGTTCGGTGCTTTCCTCAGCGGAGGAGTGGACTCCAGCACGATCGTCGCGCTCATGAGCCAGTTCATGAACGAGCCCGTCAAAACGTACTCGGTTGGTTTTGAAGGCGACGGAGAGGCATTCAGCGAGCTCCCTTACGCGCGCATGGTCGCAAAAAGATTCCAGACGGAACATCACGAAGTCATTATTCGCCCGTCGCATCTCTCCGAACTCGCGGAAAAAGTCGTTTGGCACCTGGATCAACCGCTCGCCGAGCACGCGACTCTGGCGAATTACATGGTCGCGGACTTGGCCTCGCGCGACGTCAAGATGGTTCTCACTGGGGAAGGCGGAGACGAATTGTTTGCTGGCTACGCTCGCTATTCGGGAGAAAGGTTCTCGCCACTGTTTCGCGCGATTCCTTCGCCGGTTAAATCTCTTGCTCTAGGTGTTTGTTCGCATCTTCCGGGACTGCGGCGGCAGAAGCTCGCTCTCTTTGCCTTGAGCCAGCATGACGAGATCAGCCGCTTCGTCAACTGGTTTCCGCTTTTCAATTCCAAGATGAAGCAATCCCTGTTGTCCGGCGACTTGAAGAAATCGTTAAGTGGTTATGGTGCGGACTACGTGTTCGCCGAGCACCTTTCGCGCACCAATGCTGTCGAACCGCTAAACCGCATGTTGTACGTGGACACAAAGCTTTGGTTGGCGGACCTGCTGCTCGCGCGCGGAGACAAAATGAGCATGGCTGTTTCGCTCGAAGCTCGCGTACCCCTTCTGGATCACAAGCTCGTGGAGTTCGCCGCAGCGCTTCCGCAAGACCTGAAATTGAGAAAGTTCACTCGAAAATACCTGCTGAAAAAAGTGAGCAAGGCCTGGCTGCCGCCGGAAATCCTCAACCGGAAAAAACAGGGTTTTCCCATGCCGGCTTCGTCTTGGCTGCGCAGAGAGGCGCGTACGTTTATGCGCGATGTCCTTTCGGCTTCGGCTTTAAGCCGGCGGGGACTCTTCCATCCGCCTTTCGTCGAAAAGCTGATGAGTGAACATGAGAGAGGATTTGCCGATCACGGTCCCCTGCTGTGGGGCCTGATGAATGTGGAACTCTGGCAGCGCATTTTCATGGATTCGCAGGTGCGCCACGAGCGCACAGCGCCGTCTCTTACTCCCCAGCTTGCTTGAACCATGATCGGAACATAAGGGTCCCGACGTGAAAGCCTCAAAAAGAATCAAAAACAATCGAATCCTCATGCTGCTCGAGAACCTGCCTTTCCCGCAGGATCTGCGTGTTCGCCGGGAGGCTTATGCCCTGGCTTCCGCTGGTTATCTCGTGACAGTGATTTGTCCATCTGCAAAAGGGCAACCCTCTCACGAAATTGTTAATGGCGTCGCCGTTTATCGTTATCCTGCCGCTCCTCAGGCCCACGGATTGGCCTCTTATCTCTGGGAATACGCCTATTCCATGTCGGCCAGCTTCTGCCTGTCGCTTGTAGTTTTCTTCCGCGGCGGCTTTGACGTTATTCATGCGCACAACCCGCCGGACACCTTCGTATTCATCGCGATGTTCTACAAGCTATTCGGCAAACGTTTTGTTTACGACCATCACGACTTGTCCCCGGAAATGTACCTGGCCCGGTTCCGCAGCGGGGGCAGGCCCTTCGTCCATCGCGCGCTTGTCATGCTCGAAAAGTTGAGTTGCTGGTTCGCCGAGCAAGTCATTGTCACGAATGAGTCTTACAGGAAAGTCGCGATGGGCCGCGCTCGTGTTCCGGAGGAGCGAATTACCATCGTTCGAAATGGCATTGAATTGAGTCGCACCATGGTTCCCGTCGAACCCGATCAAGAGCTGCGGCAAAGGGGAAAGACCATTATCGGGTACGTAGGCGTGATGGGCGTTCAAGATGGAGTGGACTATCTCCTGCGGGCGCTGAATTACCTCCGTCGCGGTCTTGGGCGGAACGATTTCTATTGCGTAATCATTGGCTTTGGTGACGCGCTTGAAGATCTGAAGGCTTTGGCGCGGGAACTTGCCCTGCAGGACCATGTGTGCTTCACGGGTCCGATTTTCGGCGAAAAACTCCGTCAACTTCTCGCCGCTGCCGATATTTGCGTAGACTCCTCGCCCGCCAATCCCTATACCGACCGCTCGACGATGTTCAAAATCATGGAATACATGTCTCTTGGCAAGCCGATTGTTGCATTTGACTTGCCCGAGCATCGCTTTACCGCAGGTGCAGCCGCAGTTTACGTCACCCCAAACGATGAACGGGCGTTCGCGCGCTCTTTGGCGAAACTCATGGACGATCCCGACCGCAGGAAGGCCCTCGGAGCCACTGGCAGCGGCCGTATCAAAACACAACTCGCGTGGGAGTACTCCATTCCGAACCTCCTCTCCGTATATAAGGCTGTGCTGCCAGCCGCGGGGATCTTTGAGATCGCGGCTCCGAGAGCGGAAGTTCCGGAAAAGGCCGCAGCCCCAGAGGCCATGCAACCGGTGCTGCCTGGCCCTGAGCTTGATGCCCGCAAAGATCCGCTGGCCAGTCAACCCAGCCACGTGCTTTCAGAAGCAGAGGAATCCACGGCGTTCTCGGCTTAGTGCCGAACGGAAAATTCGCAAGCCATTTCGGCAGTTCATCTCACAGGAGGCAGGAAAATTGAACGTTGTAGCCAACGTTGTGTGCGTTGACCCTCGAACCGATTCGCTGTGGTGTCAACTGGTGCAGCAGGCTCCCAGCAGCGTCTTTCATTCGCCCGAGTGGATGAAAGTTCTTTCTGAAACGTATGGATGGGAACCAAGCGCCAGCATCCTGCTTGACGAACAGGGACAGCCCCAGGCAGGCCTTCCTTTCTTCCGGATTTCGGACATTTTGGGAGAGCGCATTGTCGCTCTGCCGTTCTCCGACTACTGCGATCCTTTGGTGAATAACGAGGAGTCGTGGCGAATCCTGATTGATCAGTTGATTGCCGAGCGCCACCCCGTCAGCGTACGCTGCCTGCACAATAACCTTCCGCTAGGTGACGCCCGGTTCACTCTGGCGAAACAAGCGAAATGGCACCGCCTGGGGCTGCAGCCGGATCTCGAAGCTCTGTGGAAAGCCATGCACGACTCCACGCACCGCGCGATCCGGAAATCCGAGCGCGAAGGCCTTACCGTGCGAATGGCGCAGTCCGAACAAGAGCTGCGCGTCTTCTTCGAAATGCATCTCAGGGTGCGGAAATACAAATACGGCCTGCTGGCCCAGCCCTACAACTTTTTCCAGAACATTTGGCGCAATTTTGTAGAGCCAGGGCATGGATTCTTGATGCTGGCCATTCACAACGGCAAAATTGTCGCCGGCGATTTCTTCCTGGAGTGGAAAGATACGCTGTACTACAAGTTCAACGCTTCGCTCCCTGACGACCTTTCTCACCGGCCAAACGATCTCCTCATCTGGCAAGGGATTCAAGAGGGCAAAAAACGAGGCCTCGCTTACCTGGACTTTGGGCTAAGCGACATCGACCAGGACGGCCTCATTCGTTACAAACGCAAGTTCGGCACGGAAGAGAAGACGATCTCCTTCCTTCGCCACTCGCCCAACGTCTCTCCCACACCCGCTGAAAAAGAAATGCGCGGCCTCCTATCCAAACTGACCAATCGATTCACCGATCAACTCGTCCCCGATCTCGTCACTGAACGGGCGGGTGAAGACCTATACCGGCTATTCACCTGAGCGCGTTTCGAAAAAATTGAATTGAGAGAAACTCCTAGTTCTTCGTTGGACCTTCCCGCAAACGAGTCCGGTCAGTTTGGTCATTCTTGTAGTCGCAACTTGACAACCAGTCCGCAGCTCACCATACAAGTAGAGCCCCATGTTCCCTTTGGGAGTCGGCAAACATACAGCTCCTGTTCCTCCCGCAACAGGATTTCGACGAAAGGAATTTGCCCGCGGAATTCTTCGCGTGCTGATAAAAGTCTTTGCGCTCGCTTTCGCATGTTCGTGCACCGGCTTTGCTGCCTACGCGAGTTGTTCGGCGCCTCAAAACCCCATCGAGGCAGAGAATTGCCTGCCCGGCAATCCTCAAAGCGAATGGTACGTATTGAATGCCGGCTCGCCGAATATTCAGGGTTTCACGACCGACATCAGCGTGAACGCGGGCCAAACAGTCAACTTCAAAGTGGCGACCAACGCATCTTCGTATACCATGGATATCTACCGTCTCGGCTATTACCAGGGTAACGGTGCGCGCAAGATAGCCTCTATCTCACCGTCGGTTCCGTTGCCGCAAACGCAGCCGCCGTGTCTTACGGACAGCGCGACGGGGCTGACCGACTGCGGAAACTGGGCCGTATCAGCGTCGTGGGCTGTGCCAGCAACGGCCACTTCAGGAGTCTATTTTGTGCGGCTTTTCCGCCCGGATACGGGTGACGCCAGCCCCGTCGTTTTCGTCGTCCGCAACGACTCCAGTCACTCCGGCATCCTGTTTCAGACTTCAGATACCACGTGGCAGGCCTACAACGACTACGGGGGAAGCAGCCTCTACACCGGAAACCCCATGGGGCGCGCCTTCAAAGTGAGCTACAACAGGCCCTTCAACGTGCCGAATGGCTACACCTGGCTCTTTGCCGATGAGTATCCAATGATTCGATGGCTTGAGGCGAACGGATACGACGTCAGCTATTTCACTGGAGTGGATACGGACCGGAATGGCGGCCTCATTCAGCAGCACAAGATCTTCATGTCTGTTGGACATGACGAGTACTGGTCAGGGAATCAGCGCGCCAATGTGGAAAGCGCCAGGGCTGCCGGCGTGAACCTGGCGTTTTTCAGCGGAAACGAAATTGCCTGGAAGACCCGGTGGGAACCCAGTATTGATGGCACAAACACCACTTATCGCACTTTGGTTTGCTACAAAGAAACAGACCAAAATCAACGTATCGATCCTTCTGATCCACCCACTTGGACGGGATTGTGGCGGGACAAGCGATTCAGTCCGCCCGCCGACGGAGGCCGCCCCGAAAATGCGCTGAGTGGAACTCTTTTCCGGGTTGACGAGTTTCGCAGTGACTCCATCTCCGTGCCTCAGGCCGATGGCAGAATGCGCTTTTGGCGAAATACAAATATCGCTTCTCTGGCGCCGGGCCAGGTCGCTACGCTACCCGCGGGAACTCTTGGCTACGAGTGGGATGTGGATGATGACAACGGGTTCCGCCCGGCGGGTCTTATTCCTCTCTCGACAACCACGATTTCTGTTTCGACTTATCTGCTCGATAACTACACGATCGGCGATGGCGTCGCCACCCATCACCTGAGTTTGTATCGCGCACCGAGCGGTGCGTTGGTTTTTGGGGCAGGCACCGTTTACTGGTCATGGGGACTAGACGCGACACATGCAATCCCCGGAACACCTACGGATCCCAACATGCAGCAGGCCACCGTAAACCTTCTCGCGGACATGGGAGTGCAACCGGCAACACTGCAAAGTGGCTTGGTGCCTGCAACTGCCTCTACAGATACAACCCCGCCTAAATCAACTGTCACTTCGCCTTCCCCGGGAACCAACGTCACCGCTGGAGCCCAAGTAATGATTTCCGGGACGGCACAGGATTTTGGCGGAGGAGTCGTTGGCGCGGTCGAGGTTTCACTCGACGGAGGAACAACCTGGCATCCGGCCATCGGGCGAGAGAACTGGACTTATAACGCTGTTTTCACGAATAGCGGGCCGGTGAATGTCCTGAGTCGGGCGGTGGATGACAGCGGCAATCTGGAAGTTCCCGTGTCTCCATCTGGCGTCAACGTGGTTGTGAGTCCTCAGCCATGCCCTTGCACGATCTGGACCGCAAGCGCAGTTCCCGCAAATGTGGACGCGGGTCCGGACGCATCCCTCGAGCTGGGAGTCTCATTCAAATCGGACATAGCCGGTTACATTACAAGCATTCGTTTCTACAAAAGTGCTGCCAACACCGGCACTCACGTGGGCAACCTCTGGAGCAACACCGGAGCTCTCCTGGCGTCCGCTACTTTCACCAATGAAACTGCTTCCGGTTGGCAGCAAGCGACGTTCTCAAGTCCAGTGGCCATCACTGCAAACACCGTTTACGTTGCCTCTTATTACAGTCCCTCAGGGCACTACAGCGCTGACTGGGGCTACTTTTCGACTTCTGGTGTTGATAACTCTCCCTTACACGCCCTTGCAAATGGCAGCAGCGGTGCATCGAACGGCGCGTTCGCCTATGGCAGCACAAGTGTTTTCCCCGCAAGTACCTTCCAATCCGCAAACTACTGGGTAGACGTCGTATTCAACACGACCATGCCATTGGCAATCGCAAGCACGGCTTTGCCGAATGGCGTCGTTTCCTCACCCTACAGTCAGAACCTCAGCGCATCGGGGGGCGCCTCTCCCTACATGTGGTCCCTGCAGTCGGGATCTCTGCCGCCGGGTCTGACTCTATCTTCGAGTGGATTGATCTCCGGCACACCTACACAGGCGGGAACATTTAACTTTACAGTCCAAGTAACGGATTCTAGCCAGCCCGCGCAATCGGCCAACGCGTCCGAGAGCATCGCCGTCAATGCCTCCTGGAATTGCCCATGCACGCTGTGGCCTGGCACGGCTGTTCCCGCAAATCCCGATATTGGGCCTGACTCGCCAGTCGAGCTTGGTGTTTCTTTCCGTTCCGACGTGAACGGCTACATCATGGGTATTCGCTTCTATAAAAGCGCTGCCAACACGGGAACACACGTCGGCAATCTCTGGAGCAGCACCGGAACGCTGCTGGCCTCTGCTACTTTCACCAACGAAACGGCTTCCGGCTGGCAACAAGTCAATTTCGCGAATCCCGTGGCCATCACTGCGAA
>QHYL01000718.1 GCA_003224105.1 Acidobacteriota bacterium
GGAGATGTCGACGAGAGAAATGTCTCCGGCGGGACGGCCTATGGAGCGCTCCATAGCGTAAGCGGACCAGTTGTCGGCGACGGCGAGAGATTGGTGCTTAAGAGGAGTGACGCGCTCGTCCAAATCTTTGCCAAGTGGGACGAAAGAGTTTTTGTCGAGGAGCCAGGCGGCGAGCCTATTTTTCTGGCGGTCGTTTTTGGCGCTGAGCTTTTGCTTGGGCATGACTTCAACGTCGTGCCAGTTCCAAACGTCCACGGTGGGCGGATCGTCGTCCTCTTTGTCTCCATTTTTTGCGGCGGCGGCGTCTTTTGCGGAGGCGTCGGAGGTTTTTGTGGTATCGGTGGACTTTGCACCGTCAGCGGCGGGAGTTGCGGGCTTTGCCGGTTCGCCGATTTTGTCTTCCCATTTTGCGAGGCCGAGGAAAACGACTCCGCCGTCGAGAGCCCATTCGGGTTTGTGGAAGGAGACGGTGCGAGTAGCGGCGGGGAATTTTGAGTCGGCGGTGGAGTCATAGAGGTGTGCGGACTCGGAGGATTGACCAAGATTGGTCCAGGCAAGGGCGACTTGGGTAGGACCGTCGCGGTGATCATCGGATTTAGAGCGTAGGACGGCGAGGTCGGCGCTTTTCTTGCGCCAGGAAAGGCCGGAGTAGACGGAGCCGGAGGTCTCGAGAACGCGGACGGAAGCGGTGCGCACGTCGAAGATTTGGAGGCCGTTGCCGGTTTTGTCTTCGGCGCTAATGGTCATTGCGAGGAAGGTGCCGGTCTTAGGAAGGTTCTGCCAGGCGTATTCGGAGACGTTGCCGAAAGAAGTGTCGCGGCCAGTGGAGAGCTGGCGCAGGAGCAGAGTGGCTCCGGGCGGAGCGTCATCAGCGTCCGAGGCATCCACGGAATCTTTTTTGTCCGAGTCTTTTTTCTCGGGCGGAGTGCGGCGCATGGCGAGCCAAGCACCGTCAGGGCTGAAGGCGAAGGATTCGATGCCATCGACGGTGGAAAGTTCGCCGGTGGTGAGATTGAGGAGGCCGATTTTCTTGGGAACGAGCTTTTTGTCTTTTTTTAGCTTTTCTTCCTGAGATTCGGAAATGCCGATGGAGTAAGCGACCCAGTGGGAATCGGAGGAGAAAACCGGTTGCGCGCCGAAGGCAACGGTCTTCGTGGTACCGTCGGCGATGTTGGTGACTCGCAAATCGTTGTTGCGGTTGGAACGATTGATGCCGTAAGCGAGCCATTTGCCATCGGGAGAGAGGCCACCGTATTCGCGGAAAGTCGCGAGAGATTCCCACTGGCCATAGTCGGAGGGAGAGACCGGAGGCTTGGATTGGGCTTGGGCGGGGACTGTGGCGGCAAGAATTGAGGATAGGGCGATGATTGTGCGTCGCATGGCTGGCCTTTCCTGGAAGAATTGGAGCAGGCGAATTTTGAACTGATTTCGAGACGTAAGCAAGAGCGATTGGGCGATAAACGGGTAAGCCGCGGTTGCGTAGAGGGGGATTCAACGCAGACGTCACAGAGGACAGAAGCACAGAGTTCACAGAGAAGAATAAAGGCTCGAGTCTCGAATCCGATTAAACGATGCGGCGGGGGAGCAAAGGATTCAGGTGCATGGTCAGGTCGTAGACGGAGGCGCCGCAGGATTCGGAGACGTCTTCGGGGCGTGAGCCGGGTTGCGAGTCGAAGAAGGTGGGCGACCCAGACATCCTCCTTCGCCATATAGGCCCGATTGTATCCCGCGCTGTCGCCTTTGCGCAGCTTTTTCACATAAATGACGCGGGCTTTGAGGCTGATGGCGGGACGGAGGTCCAGAATGTTCCTATGGCGAAATCCGTTTTCGGAGTAGATGCCGTAGATGGCCATGCCGGGGCGAACCATGTCGAGGAAAGCGTCCGGATGCTGGAAGAGGCTGAAGCTGGAGGCAGCATGTTTTTTGCCGAGAGCGATGCCTTCTTTTTCGAAAGCGGCGCACGTTTCGTTGAAGCGGCGGAGCTGCTCTTTGTCGAAGTCTGGATCTTCGGTGAACGTCATCATCGCGCCCTGGACGCGGACGGACTCGCGAGCAGCGAGATCGCCCACCAGTGGAGCGGCTTGATGATAAGGCACGCCGACGCGGCCGATGCCCGTGTCGATACAAATGTGAATGCAGACAGGCTTTTGTATTTTGGCGGCAACTTTGTCCAGGGCGGGGCCGACGGGTGTGTAGACCATAGGAAGGATGTCGCGGCCGACGGCGTCAGCGAGGTTCTGTTCGTCGAATGGGCCGAGAAGGAGGATGGGCTTGCGAATGCCAGCATCGCGGAGAGAGAACGCTTCGTGAAGCTTGACGACGGCGAACCCGAAGATTTCGGATTGAGGTTCGAGAAGCTGAGCAACGTTGGCCACGCCCATTCCGTAGCCATTGTTTTTGATGACGGCGAGGATGGGGCGAGCAGAAACGCGACGGGAGATTTCGGCCACGTTGTGGCGGAGGTTTTCGCGATGGATTTCGACCCAAGGATCGAAGGAGGAATCCGGCGAAGCAGGGGATTCTGGCAGAGGCGTCTCGGTGAGATCCGGGGATGAATGGAGGACGGCGGGCAGAGCGAGACCGGCTTCAAGAAACGCGCGGCGAGAGTGCTTCATTTGGCTGAAACTCCTGACGGCACGAGGATATATCAGAATGGCGAGAACGGAGAACAGAGATCGTTGGTCAGGCGCAAGCAGAAGCGCAATGCGGCCCGCCTCGGCCCTTCGCTCCGCTCAGAGTAAAAGGGCGGCTCCTACTTTTTGAAGAGGTCCTCGAAGGCCTGGCGGGCGTCGCCGGAACG
>QHYL01000464.1 GCA_003224105.1 Acidobacteriota bacterium
CGCCCGCGCAACACACGTCAACCTACCTGGACAACCGCAACGGCGGAGCGTGTGCTCGCGCTGCGGAAACAATATCCCTGCTGGGGCAAGGACAAGCTGGTGGTGCTGCTCGCTCGCGAAAAACTTTACGTTTCGGTTTCCATGGTGGGCCGCATTTTGGCCGCTCTCAAACGCACCGGTGCGCTGCACGAGCCACCCAAACCCGCGGTCCTGTTGCGCCAGCACCGCAAACTACGAAAACGCCCGTGGGCCATTCGCAAGCCTAAATACTGGCCCATCGAGCATCCCGGCGATCTCGTGGAGATCGATACCAAAGAAATTCGCATGCACCGCGGCGTCCTCCTCAAGCACTTCAGCGCCCGCGATGTGGTCTCGCGCTGGGATGTCGTCGAGGTGCATCGCCGCGCTACTGCGCTCGCCGCGGCGCGCTTCCTCGATACTCTGCTGGAGCGTTTTCCTTTCCCTGTGAAAGCCTTACAGGTCGACGGCGGAAGCGAGTTCGCCGCCGAGTTCGAACGGGCCTGTCAGCAAAAACAGCTCCCGCTGTTCGTGCTTCCCCCCAAGTCGCCGAAGCTCAACGCCCATGTCGAGCGCTCCCATCGCACGCACCACGAAGAGTTCTACCAGGTGCACGCCGACTCGGACCAGCCACTGCGGCTCAATCGCCAGCTACGCCATTGGGAACACACCTACAACTGCGTGCGCCCTCACCAGTCCCTCGCCTACCTCACCCCACTCGAATTCGTCACCCGTTGGAAACTCCACCGGAGAAAGGCAAAGTGTCACTAATCTACTGGACGAGTACAGAAACTTGACATGCCGCAACACGGCGAATAGCGTAACAAGTGACTAAATCAGGAGTGAGTGGAGCGATTCGTTGTTATCGCCGCAATTAAAACGTCTGCTGAGTTATGTCCGCCCGTACTCTTTCCGGATGATTACGGGCGTGATATTTCTTGCGGTCGTTGCACTGGCAGAGGGCCTCATCGTCTTCTTGATCGTGCCGATCATCGATCGCGTCCTGAATCCTGCCGCTACTGACTCAACGCTTCCTCTTTTCACTATACCCTTCATTCACAAAACCATTTATCTGAATCATTTCTTTCCGCCGAGGATTCATCACGTCTGGACCGTCGTTTCGATTTCGCTTCTGGTTGTGTTTGTTGTCAAGGCGATTGCCGAACTTTTTGGTAATGGGCTCATTCAGTCCGTGGGTCACCACGCTGTCACTGATTTGCGCAACGAAATCTACGCCAAGCTCATCCGCCAGCCAATTGGGTTTTTCCAGCATCAGCCAGCCGGCCGCCTGATGTCCACGGTGATTAATGACGTGGAACGCGCGCGGCTGGCCGTTTCGGAATACCTCGCCGACCTGTTCCGCCAGAGTTTTTCTTTGATCGTGTTCGTCGCCGTGCTCCTTCGTCTCGATTGGGCCATGGCGCTTGGCTCGGCGGTCTTTTTACCTCTGATAATCTGGCCTGTCGGAAAACTGGGGCGGCGCATCCGCCGTTCCGTTCAAGACAGCCAGACGCGCCTGGGAGAACTCAGTCAAATCCTGCAAGAGACCGTCAGTGGAAACCGCGTGGTCAAAGCGTTCGGCATGGAAGAGTTTGAAATTCGGAAGTTCCGTGCGGCGGCGCAACGCCTGCTTCGCGAGACCATGCGCTGGGTTCGCGCCTACGTGGCAAGTTCTCCGCTCATGGACCTGCTTCAGCCGGTGGTGATCTCTTTGCTCTTGCTCTACGCTCGCGACAAAATCCTTCTCAAGCAAATGACCTTGGGCATGTTTTTCGCTTTCGTCGTCGCGCTTTTCAAGTCCTACGAGCCTGTCAAGCGCATGGGTTCGGTCTACCAGCAATTCCAGCAGGCCGAAGGCGCCACGATTCAAGTGTTCAAATTCCTTGACTTGGCCGAGGAAGAGCAGGATGCTCCCGGCGCGAAACCTCTTACCGCGTTTTCGCGCGAAATTGAGTTTGAAAACGTGAGTTTCTCCTATGACTCAGCACCCGTGCTTTGCGGCATTGATTTCGATGCCGCGAAGGGTGATGTGATAGCGTTTGTTGGATCGAGTGGCGCTGGTAAAACCACTCTTGTCAATTTGCTTCCTAGATTTTACGAGGTAAGTTCGGGAACGATTCGCATTGACGGGATTGACATTCGTTCAGCGACTCTTCGTTCCCTCCGCGCGCAAATCGCCATGGTCACCCAGGAAAACATCCTGTTTCACGACACGGTCTGGAACAATATTTGTTACGGGCTCGCCGATGTTCCGAAAGAAAGAGTCATTGGGGCCGCGCAGGCCGCCCTTGCTCACGACTTTATCCAAGAGCTTCCTCAAGGCTACCATACGCTGATTGGCGAGCGCGGAACCCGGCTCAGCGGCGGCCAGCGTCAGCGCATTGCCATCGCTCGCGCGATTTTGAAAGACTCGCCGATTCTCATTCTCGACGAAGCCACTTCCGAGCTCGACGCCGAATCCGAACTCTACGTGCAAAAAGCTCTTGCGAACCTGATGGTGGGACGCACCACGTTTGTCATTGCCCACCGTCTTGCAACCATCCGGCGCGCCAACAAGATCCTCGTGCTCGAAGACGGCCAGATTCGTGAAAGCGGCACGCACACCGAGCTCATGGCCCGCGGCGGCACGTATGCGCGCCTTCACGATTTGCAGTTTGCTGATGACGACATGCTCGCGCCGGCGCAAGCCGCGCCTGCTAATCTGGAATCGCAGAATCCCTCATGACCGAAAAACGCACAACAAGTCCAAAGCAGCCCGAATGCCTTTCAATGACCGGTTACGCCCAAGCCCGCCATGAAAAACATGGCTGGGCCGTCCGCGTCACCGTCAAGAGCGTGAATCACCGGTTTCTCGATCTGAAGCTGCGGTTGCCGGAAGGTTTTGATCTCTATGACTTGCCGCTGCGCCAGATTGTGCGCGACCGCATTCATCGCGGCCATCTGGAAATCTACGTCAACGCCGAGCCGGGGACCGCAGCTCCCGTGCAGGTTAATAAGGAACTTGCCCAGGCGTATCTGCGCGCGGCGGAATCGCTGATGAAAGGAACACACGGCACAGGGAAATTGGATGTGGTGTCCTTGCTGCGCCTCCCCGGTGTGATCGCCGGAGTGAACGGCGCTATCCCGGAGGTTGCCGAAGAGCAGGAAAGGTTGGGGCAAGCGCTCGAAACCTGCCTGCGCGAAGCCCTCTCTAAACTCGATGAGATGCGCCGCGCGGAAGGGAAGCATCTCGTCGCCGAGTTGCGCGACCGGCTCGCGCGCATCTCTGGACAGGTGGAGCAGGTCCGCGAGCTGGCGGCGTCGTTGCGTCCCGCATTTGCCCGGCGCCTCGAGTCGCGCCTGAAGGAATTGCTTGGCGGAACAGTTATCGATCAAGCGCGTCTGGCGCAGGAAGCCGCTCTGCTTGCAGAGCGCAGCGACATCAGTGAAGAATTAGACCGCCTGCGCAGCCACCTTCAGCAGTTCACCAGGCTGCTGGATGGCGCGGGCGAACTCGGCAAAAAGCTGGATTTTCTCCTTCAGGAAATGCATCGCGAGGCCAACACCATGCTTTCCAAAACGCCCGGCGTGGAAAGCGAAGCCCTGGCGATCACCGGATTGGCGCTGGAGATCAAGGCGGAGATTGAAAAACTGCGCGAACAGGTACAAAACATCGAATGAGCGCCGCGACTGCGAGCGCGCCGCTGCTTCTGATTGTCTCGGGGCCATCCGGCTCCGGCAAATCCACGCTGGTGCAGAAGATTCTCGAGTTGCCCGGCACCATGCCTTCGATCTCCTGTACTACAAGGCCGCGCCGCACGGCGGAATCCAGCGGGAAATGTTATGATTTCGTTACAGAGGCGGAATTCGGCGCCATGGTCGCGCGTGGCGAGTTTCTCGAATACGCCCGCGTCTTCGGAAAACATTCCTATGGCACGCCGAAAAAGTGGCTGGAGGAATCACGCAAGCGGGGATTCGACCTCGTCCTGGAGATTGACGTTCAGGGGGCGGCGCAGGTCAAGGAAAAGTTGCCAGAATCCGTGGCTATCTTTATTCTTCCTCCATCGCGGGAAGAGCTGGAGCGCCGGTTGCGCAGCCGCGGGCAGGATTCCGATGAGGAGATTGCGCGGCGGCTTGCCAAAGCGCGGGATGAAATCGCAGCCTTTGGCAAGTATTATGATTTTTGCGTGGTGAATGAAGATGTGGAGCGCGCAGGCCGCGAGGCGCAGGCGATTGTAACCGCTTTGCGCTGCGTCAGCGCGCGAAGACGGGACCAGGTGCAAAAACTTCTGGCATCGTTTGGGGAGAAAAATTGAAATGACCGTGCAGAGCAAAGCTCCGGAGAGCCAGTTTGCGTATGTGGTGCTTGCGGCCAGGCGCGCGCGCCAGATTATGGCCGGAGCGCCTCCGATGATCGAGAACCCCAGGACCCAGAAGGCTACTCGAGTCGCCTGTGAAGAACTCGACCAAGGCTTGCTTGAATTCGATTTCTCCGAGGCGACTTCCGTCGACGAAGATAAGGACGGCAACAAGAGGAAGAAGTAGCGCCCAGCGGGAAGCCGGAATGCGAATCACATTGGGAGTGACTGGCGGCGTGGCGGCATACAAAGCCGCCGAGCTCGTCCGCCGCCTGCAGCAGAAAGGGGACAGCGTGCAGGTGGTGATGACCCGCAGCGCGCGTGAATTTGTGACTCCACTTACGTTCGCGGCTTTGAGCGGGCAGAGAGTCATCACCGACCTCTTTAGCGATTCCTCGGGGGGCGAACCCAATCTCGAAAGCGCCATCGAACATATCGCCGTCGCGCAGCGCACGGATCTTCTTTTGGTAGCTCCTGCCACTGCGGACATCATTGCGAAATTCGCGCGTGGTGTCGCCGACGATTTTCTCACCACGCTCTACTTGGCTTCCACGGCCCCCGTTGTCGTCGCTCCCGCCATGAACGTAAACATGTGGAATCACGCCGCCACTCGGCAAAACGTCGAAATTCTGCGAGCGCGCGGCGTGAAAATCGTCGAACCGGACGAGGGCTATCTCGCTTGCGGCATGACCGGGCCGGGGCGTCTCGCTGGTCTCGAAGAAATTCTTGCCGCCGTGCACGAGGTCTCGAAAGCGCAACGCGATTTGGAAGGCGAAACGATCCTCGTTTCCGCCGGCCCGACTTGTGAGGATTTGGATCCCGTTCGCTTCATCCGCAATCGCTCCTCCGGCAAGATGGGCTACGCCGTTGCCGAAGCTGCTGCGAAGCGTGGCGCAAAAGTGATCTTGGTCAGCGGCCCCGTGAATTTGGAAACCCCGGCTGGTGTTGAGCGTGTCAACGTTCGCACCGCGGAAGAAATGCGCCATGCAATCGTGCAGCGCTTTGCGGATGCTTCGATCGCCATCCTTGCTGCAGCTGTGGCGGATTATCGGCCCGCTCAGCCTCGCGCCGAAAAAATCAAAAAGGGCAGCGCGCCGCTGGCGGTGTCCCTTGAGCCGACGACCGACATTCTCGCGGAAGTGGCGAAAAACAAAGGCAGCAGGATTGTCGTAGGTTTCGCCGCGGAAACCGATCACGTCGCGGAAAACGCGCGGAAGAAACTCGCTTCCAAGAACGCGGACCTGATTGTGGCAAACGACGTTACCGCCGAGGGTGCAGGCTTCGACCGCGACACGAACGTCGTCACGCTTTTCTCCCGCGACGGCCGCGACCTCGCCCTGCCCAAAATGCCCAAAAGCGAAGTAGCCCAGCGCATTCTTGACGAAGTCCTCCGCATGCGCTCGGTGCTTCACGCTCCCGCTCCAAGGCACTCGAACGTCTGATCCTCGATGCCCGCGCCAATTCAAGAGAGTCTTCAGAAAAAAGTCGCAGACCGGTTGGCTTTTTACCAGGACCTCGGCATCGCGCCCTTCTATCGCGATCGCCACGACGAAAGTGTTTTTCAAGAACAGCCGGTGCAATCAGCACAAAGCGCAGTGCGCTCGACGCAAATTTCCCACGAGGAACCTACTTTGCCCAAGCCTCTTCCGAAGCCTAATCTCCAAAAGCCTGTGCCCGCGGCGCTTCCAAAAACAGCGCCTTTGCCGCTTCCGGCTCCGCCCGCACCTTCTCTCTTCGATGCGGACGACAGAATCGCAGACGACACGCTCTTGCGGATTCGCGAGGACCTGGGCGAATGCACGCGCTGCAAACTTCATAAACATCGCCACACCATCGTTTTCGGCGACGGAAATCCCCAGGCCGAGCTCGTTTTTGTTGGAGAAGGTCCGGGCGCGGACGAAGATGCCCAGGGCCTTCCGTTTGTCGGCCGTGCTGGGAAACTTCTCACGCAAATGATCGAAGCCATGGGCTTGCAGCGCAAAGACGTCTACATTTGCAACGTCGTGAAATGCCGTCCACCGGAAAATCGCACGCCCGAAGAAGACGAGGTCGGCGCCTGCTCGCCGTTTCTTCTCCGCCAGCTCGAAGTCATCTCTCCCAAAGTGATTGTTTGCCTCGGCGCGGTCGCCGCAAAAATGCTGCTGAAAACCAATCGCGGCATTTCCCAGTTCCGCGGACAATGGCTCGACTTTCGCTCTAGCAAACTCATGGCCACCTATCATCCGGCTTATCTCCTGCGCAATCCCAACGCGAAACCGGAAGTCTGGAAAGATCTCCAAAAAGTGATGGCCGTCCTCGGTCTCCAACCGAAAAAAGGCAAGCCTGCCTAGCCCATCATGGGAATCTTCATTGGCTTGCTGACGGCGCTGACCTGGGGCGGTGCGGACTTCACCGCTCGCTTCTCCACCCATCGTATCGGCACCCTCCGCACCATGTTTTACATGCAGTTCGTCGGATTTCTTCTTCTAACAATTTCCATGCCCTGGCTCGGTGGCTGGGGGCATCTAGCCGACGGCTCGGGCTGGCAGCCTTGGGCCTGGGGATTTTTCGCAGGTCTTCTCAACGC
>QHYL01000719.1 GCA_003224105.1 Acidobacteriota bacterium
CGTTTCCGGTGCAGAGAGCGCGCGAGATTTTTCCAGTACCGGGATGGAGCGGACGACTTCCACAAGATGAATGGTGTCAATAATTCCCGTCCCACGCCCTGCGGTTACACCATGAATTGCCTGGGCGTACTGAAGGTTTGCATGCATGAGCGTCGCAGGGTTGAGAAACCACGCTCGTAAGTGGTTCACGGCATGCCGCGCGTATCGTCTGTCGTGCGTGAGAAGCCATGCTGCGGTCAACGCAGGGACCTGAATACTCAACCGAATCAGCGCGTGTCTGTGAGCCACAAAATTGTCCGGGTTGGACATGCCGTCACGGCGGATATACGGCCCAGAAGGATTTTGTGGATCGCGCCACCAATAATCGCCCTCGGAAAAATAATCGTGCTGACCGCCCGCACTCCGCGGGCTTGAGAACGCCGTGATCGTTACCGGTGGTTGCTGGAGGTAGCGGTCAGCTGCCTTGAGGATTCGTTGCCGGTCAATCTTTGCAACGTCGGGAATATCGCGCTCACGCTCATCGCCGAATGCGAGGCGTGGCACCTTGAGCATAGCGGCTGCGAAACCTGCAGAAACACAAAATGCTCTCCGCGTTAGTAGACTCATCGCGGCTATGTGGTACGCGAACTGGTCACAGTGAGCGATAGACCTTGCACTGTAGTGTCAGCACGTAAAACACTGATTTCTAATCCTGAAAATCATGGCGTCATCTTACTGCAAGTGATGCACTCACCACTGCCAATCTCTCAACCGGGGGCGATTACCGCCCTACGACGGCGGAAATTCTTTCCGGCAACTAGAATTTCAACGACTCGGTGGGCGGCCGATTCACGCTTGGCCGCCGCGGACGGCTCCCTCGGGTTCCTTTTCTCCGGCTATCTGCATCGCCACTCCCGTCACCCGGCCTACAATTTCAGCCTGTGACGGGAAGTCAAACCGCCGAACATCCTGGTGCGAGTGCGGATGGGGAATGACAATCAGCTGACCGCGGTCGACTTGGCACCAGCTGCAAACATAGCCGTCCCGCAGCTCCACAAAGTAGATGGGCCGGTCGTACTCGGTCCTCCATTTTTCCCCACTGAGCTTTCTTTGGGCAGGATCAATCTGCACGAGCGACCCCGGCCGGATGAGGGGGTAGAGCGTATAGTCCTCCAAACCGATATAGCCGTAAACGGATTTGCGCAAATCGAGATGCTGTAAGAACCCGACGGGAATTTGGTCCCACTTCTCAACAACCCGGGCCAGCAGATTCGTTTTCTCGAGCTGGAATTCCGGTTTGAGTTGGGCTGGCACTGCGACCGTCTCGGTCTCGAGGTCGGACGTGCTTTTCAGCAGGTGCGTTTTGGGAACACCGATCGATGTGTGAGAGCGTCCCTGCTCTCCGATAGGTACGCCGTAGTAGGAGATCAGTTCCGAAAGACTGCGGTTATAGATCACCTTGAACGTGTGGAATTTGAAGATGGTGGGCGGAAATTTTCCATTTTCAATGTCGGTCACCCAGGAGTGGGAGATGTGATACTCCTGGTTGTGTCGTTCTTCTGCGATCTTCCGGCTCTTCTCCTCCACATCACGCGTGCTGAGTCCAAGGCTCTCGCGCAAAGCTCTGAGGCGCTCTCCGGGACTCGGACTGGGCTTGCGCGCATCCATCAGCGGGGAATCCTACGCGAGCTGCTCGTCCGTACGCAGCCACGTAACTATCTCATCTATTCACGGGCTTTGTCCAGTGTGCCGAAAATCTCTCGCTTGGTCGCAATTGCGGCCACGCTTGCGATTATTCCCACCTAGTGTGCCGCACAATTTGCGATATGACATCGCGAATCCTGCTGCCGTTCCTACAATTCATCAGATGCTTGCTCTCAGCCACATCACAAACTATGCGTTGAGCGACTGGCTAGCCGTATTCGGAATCGACCTGGATGTGATTTTTGGACTTCGCGTACTGATTCAGCGGCGGCAAACTACGTTGTTAGACTCGTCGGTTTATGACACACGCGCATGGATTCCCTGGTTTATGGAAAGGCAACCGGCTGGCGTGGTGCAATCGATCTCGCCGCTGGGACAGTTACTTGCACATTCGGAGCCGCGGCGGGCACTAGATTTGCTCGCTCCAAACAAGGGACGGTTTCTGTACGGCTTGATTGGGGAAGCGGATGTCTATGCTCTACCAACCTTTGTCCCAGGGAGTATTGTCAGAGCGGATACGAGGCGCAGCCATGGACCATTGCCTGAATCGAAGTCCACAGCGGAAAAACCATTTTTCCTGGTTGAGCACGAGTTCGGATGTAGTTGTTCGCGGCTCTTGTGGCTAGGAAAAGACCGAGTCGCGCTGTATTCGCCGCAAGACCCTTGTGTACTGCGGGAGTTACAGCTCGGGAAGGAGGCGCGAGTTCTAGGGCTGGTCGATGCGGAGATTAGACCAATCAGGAATGATCGTGATTCCGGATCGATAATGGATCCCGCGATTCTGGAAAATTCGCGGCTGGTCCCCACAGCGAATCTAAGAGATCTCCTGCGGAACTCTCGCATCAAAGTAGGGCTATGTTTCAGGGAAGCATCCTCGCTCAGTCACTGGGTTGCAGACGCCCTCTCGGACGAGCTTTATTTTGCCGCACCAAGCACGCTGTCAGATTATGAGACGCTGGCTGCACCGCCCCGACACATCCAAAAGATCCTTACACTATGCCTTCTGTATTGCATCGACTTTCGAGAATTCCTCCGCGCTTCGGGGTTGCCGCTCAACCGCGAAGGTCATGACGCGATGCCAGACGAGCTTGCGCTCCGGCACGTACCTAACGACAAGCGCAGGCCTCAT
>QHYL01000213.1 GCA_003224105.1 Acidobacteriota bacterium
AAATTTCCACTGGATTGAGTTTTGTCAGGAATGTTTAAGTCGTTTGGATGCTGGGGGATAGCGGAGGGGGAAAGACTTCAAAATGCCCGACAACATTGACCATCACATAGAGTGGGTGAGGGCTGGGTGAAACGCAACGGTTGTGGCTCATCCGCGGCTACTCGGGGACATTGGTCAAGTAGAACACAGCGGCCTACGTGTAACCCCGACACGTGGGCACCCAGCGAGCATTCGTTATCGGCATTGGTACAATTCTTCCATGCCTTGTTGGGCTCAATCACTGGGCGACTGTAGCGACAAAATGAGCAAAGAGCACATCATAAGCGCCGGGATGTTCCCCAATCCGATACTTTGCGTGAAGGGGCTGTCGTGGTGTCCCAATGATTTTAAGGAGATTCCTGTTGCAAGTTTTACGAAAAGGATTTTGTGTGAGCGCCACAATGAGTTTTTGGGAAGGAAAATAGATCGGGCTGGTATCGCCGCAATGACTGCTTTTCGGGACGAGGTTTTAATAAACAATGCCCGAACAGCGATGAAACCGATTCGCTGGACCATAAAAGAATTTAGAATTGACGGGCGAGGGCTTGAGCGCTGGTGTGTGAAAACCCTAATCAATGTGACCGCGGAAGGCGAATACCGAATCGGAAGAGATTCCGAAGTTATCGGCCAGCCGTCGGCACGCCTTGTGAGAATTGCTTTCGGGCAGGAAAACTTTAGATCGAGGGCCGGATTGTACGGCCTCGGTGCACTCGGAAATCTCAAGATCAAGGACGGATTTCGAGTGATTCCTTATATCGATAAGGACGAGACGCTACTCGGAGGATTGTTTGGAATCCACGGGTATCGATTCCTTCTCTTTTTCGAGGAGGAAGGAGTAAACCGGACAATGTCGGTACCTGATCTGGACGACGGTCCAGATTATGAAACTCAGACCCTCTACCCGCTTCTTGCAGTGAATTTTAAGATCGGCAAATATTTATCTCACAGACTTAAGTTCGACTACAGACATTGAATTCTCTTGAGGTTCTCTCCCCAAGAATCATCATTCCTTCACTGGTCCCTGGAAGGAGAGGTCGTAGCGGTCGGTGGTGGCGACGGTGAAGCACCTCACGTCATAGACGGTGGTTATCGGCTTCTCCCGCACATGAATGCTGAAGGGGAAAACGTGATGGTAGGTGGCGTCCACATCGGTTAGGACGAAAGTTTTTTAGACGCCAATCGGGAGACTCATCCAGCAAAACCCGCGGGATGGAGAAGAATAGGCGACAGCCGAAGATGCCCTGCGGGGTAAACGGTTCGTGGGCCCAGCGTAAAGCGACTCTACGAAATCGGAAGACGGATTGGGGTGAAGAACTCAATCCGGCGAGGGATTTACCCACCTAACGAAGCCGGGCAGTCCGGTGTAGATATGAAGACGGCCTGCAGAAGGCGCGAAGTGGAAGGGTGCTGCGCGGGCAAAAAAATCACACTCAAGAGAGACCTGAATATGAGTCCTACCCATCGAACGCGCAAGCCTTGGAAGATGGAGGCAACTCTGATAACTGCACTGCTGACCGGGTTCCCTACGTTTTCCAGCTTAAACACAAGAGCCGTCGTGCCTACAGCCGGAACCGTTGCCGCTACCGACACAGTTGGCGGGACCAAGAAGGCCAGAGAGGCCTCGGCAGCGGCAAGCGACAGCATCTCGGGAACCGTTATGGATCATTCCTCAAATCAACCGATAACTGGGGCTACCGTGGTTCTGGAACAACCCGATGGCGCTGGAATTGACCGCATCGTCGCAACAACCACGACGGTTTCGGGCGGCGTTTTTATCTTCACCGGCTTACAGGCGGGGAATTATTACGATGTCGTTGCCGACGCCTCGCTCACTTCGTCCTCAGGCGCAACTCAAACTTACGCGGCCACGGTGACGCTACGGGTTCCGGTAGGCACGATGCTCCGGCGAGTTCCGCTTGTTCCTGAGTTTGGCGATGCCAGTCCCAACGGGCAACCTGTGCTGATTTCGGCTACGGTAACAACCTCTGGTTCGACGGGTGGCCCCGCGCAGGCGGATATCAACCTGTCTGCGCTGCAGAGCGCAGCTCTCGAAGACGGCACGACAGTTCAAGTTACCGTTCCGCCCTTCTCCAGCTCCACGCCTAAAGTCACCACTTCCCCGAGCCCCGATTGCGCAAGCGGCACCTCATGCGCAAAGTATGTGCTGTCCGTGCCGTCCAGCGATCCTGTATACGGAACTTTCCATGTCAGCGGCACAAACTATGTTATCCCTACCCCCGAGCCTGCCGAAGTGATCTACCATATCGAAGGGAAAGCGTTCCTTCCGGGAACGAATACCCCTGACTGCAATCCTTCTACACAAACTTCTGGACAAGTGGTACCCCGAGGAACGTTGCCCTCCATGATCCCCAACCTTGATTTCACCGGCTGCCAGGAATAGAAACTGGAAAATCGAAATTCAGGAATCGAAAATCCGACATGGCCATAAGAGCGGCATGGTGGGAAGCGATGCAATCAGCGTGTAGGAAGCGGCTCATGCGTGTCGGAGGCCGGATCTCGCTGGCCTTTCTGGTCAAGCCCTCTTGACCAAGGACAAGACTCCAATCCCACGCTAGCGCTGCGATAGAATGCGGGCGTGGGGAAACTAGAAGAATACAAGCGGAAGAGGAAGTTTGAACGGACGCCGGAGCCGACGGGGGCGCCTGACGCAGGTGAAGCTGAGCGCGCAGCGACGCCTGCTAAGGCAAGCAGGCGGACACGGCTGCCAAAGCCAATGCCGAAGCTGCGGCTGGAGCCGAGTCGCCAAGGGGAGCATGGAAACACGTTCGTGGTCCAGAAGCATTCTGCGACGCGGCTGCACTACGACTTCCGGCTGGCGATTGACGGCACGCTGAAATCGTGGGCGGTGCCGAAGGGGCCTTCGCAAAGCCATGCGGACAAGCGGCTTGCGGTGCAGACCGAGGATCATCCGCTGGAGTACGGCGGCTTTGAAGGGAAAATACCCGAGGGTAATTACGGCGCGGGAACGGTGATGGTGTGGGACCGCGGAGCGTTTGTTGTGGAGACTGACCCGGGCAAGCCGCAAGCTGCACCGCTCGACGCGTTGCAGCAACTGGAGCGCGGAGAGATCAAGTTCAGCCTGAATGGCGAAAAGCTGCGCGGCAGCTTCGTGCTGGTGAAAATCAAACGCAGCGAAAAGGGCAACGAGTGGCTGCTGATCAAGCACAAGGATGCGGCGGAAGATCCGAAATGGAATATTGACGAGCACGATGGTTCGGCGTTAACAGGGAGAAGTCTCGCGGAGATTGCCGAGGAAGCGCCGCCGAAACGAAGTCCCCGCCCGATTGAGGCGAGGGAAGCGCAAGGCGCGCGCAAAAGCGCGATGCCGTCGCGCGTAGAGCCGATGCTGGCGACGCTGGTGGAGCAGCCATTTTCCGATCCCAACTGGCTGTTCGAAATTAAGTGGGACGGCGTGCGAGCAATGGCGTGGATTGCGGACGGGGCGCTGACATTGCGTTCGCGGAACAATATTGACATTACGGCGCGCTATCCGGAGCTGGCGGCGCTTCCGAGGAGGTTCGCGGGGCGCGAGGCGATTGTGGACGGCGAAATCGTGGCCCTGGATGCGCGCGGGCGCGGAGACTTCCAACGCTTGCAGGAGCGCATGCACGTGCGCGCTCCGGGAGAAAAGCAGATTCGCGAGACGCCGGTGGTTTACTTCGCATTCGATCTGCTTCATTGCGATGGGTACGATCTGCGCGACGCGCCGCTGCTCGAGCGCAAGCAACTTTTGCAGAGGATGCTGCACGCGACGGAGCGGTTTCGCTACGCGGACCATCAGGCCGAGCAGGGGAAAGAATTGTACGAATTGGCGAAGGAAAACGGGCTCGAAGGAATTGTCGCGAAGCGGGCGGACAGCCGCTATGTAAGCGACCGCAGCACGAGTTGGGCGAAGCTGAAAGTGAGCCAGACGCTTGACGCGGTGGTGGGCGGCTGGACGGAAGCGCGGACGGAGGCGATTCCCTTTGGTTCGTTGTTGCTGGGTTTGTACGAAGGGAAGAAGCTGCGGTTCATCGGGCATGTAGGCAGCGGATTTGACGCCAAGAAGCATGCGGAACTAAGCAAGAGGTTTAAGGAGTTGCGCACGCCGGGCTCCCGGTTTGAGAGCGTGCCTGAGACGAATGAAAAGCCATTCTGGGTGAAGCCGGAGCTCGTGGCGCGCGTGAAGTTTGGCGGATGGACGCAAGAAAAGTATTTGCGGCACCCGGTGTTTATTGGACTGCGCGAGGACGTGAAGGCGGAAGAATGCAAATGGGAGAGCGAAGTGGCGGTGACAGCACCGGCGGTGGTGCGAGCGACGGAAGTCGTCGGCAAAGTGATCAGCGACAAAGCAGAGATCGAAGCGGAATTGTTCAAAGGCCGCGCGGAAACCATCAACATGGAGCTGGATGGCAAGCGGCTGCGGTTCAGCAACCTGAACAAAGTTTATTTTCCGGAATCGGGCTACACCAAGCGAGATTTGCTGGCCTACTACTACCGGATGGCGGATTACATTTTGCCGTTTTTGCGCGGTCGGGCGCTGGTGTTGCGGCGGTATCCCGACGGGATTCAGGGTCAGGCATTTTTTCAAAAAGATTTGGTTGAGGGCGTGCCGGAATGGTTCAAGACCGCGCCGATTGATTCGGAGGAGCGCGGAAAAGTAATCCACTATGCGACGGCGGACGATGTCGCTTCACTTTTGTTTTTAACGGGGCTAGGTTGCATTGACCACAATCCGTGGTCCAGTGGGTTGGATGATCTCGAGCATCCCGATTATTTCTTTTTTGATTTGGATCCGTCGGACGGGACGGAGTTTTCGGTAGTGGTTACGATTGCGCGGGCGCTGCACGAAAAATTGGAAGAATTGGGGATTGTGAGTTTTATGAAAACTTCGGGGGCGACTGGATTTCACATCTTTATCCCCGTGGAGCCGCTTTATACGTATGAACAGTTGCGGACGTTTGGAGAAATTATCGCGCGCACGGTGACGGCGCGGCATCCCAATCTGGTGACGAACGAGCGGTCAGTGGCGAAAAGGCCGGCGGGGCGCGTGTTGATTGATGTGCAGCAAAACGCAATGGGAAGGCCGCTGGCAGCGGGGTATTCCGTGCGCGCGTTTCCCAGGGCGCCGGTTTCCACGCCGGTGTTGCCGCGCGAACTGAAGCTCAATCTGCGGCCGGAGAATCTGAACATCAAGACGGTTTTTGCGCGGCTGAAGGAGAAGGGTGATCTTTGGGAGGATTTCTGGAAGAGCCGGCAAAGAATTGAAGGGGCGATCGAGGCGTTAAGCAGCAGCATGGAGCATAAATAGTTCTTAGTGGTTAGTTTTAAGTTGTAAGTACAAGAAAGAGGAAGAAGCTTTTGGATTTCGTTACGGGCTGCGCGGCAGGCGGATCACCCGAGTGCGTGTCGATTTCTGGCTTCAGTTTGTAGAGTATTAGCTTTTCATCGGAGTAAGAGCGTGGGGGTGGGCGATTTCTGGGACAGGACAGCTGCGAGTTGGCACGTCGGGATATTCCTACAAGCAGTGGAAAGGGAATTTTTATCCCGAGAAACTGCCGGACAAGGAGATGCTGCGCTATTACGGGACGCAGTTCTCGACGGTGGAGATCAATCACAGTTTTTATCGCATGCCCACGGAGAATTTACTGCTGAGCTGGGCGAAAAGCGTGCCCGAAGGATTTCGGTTTGCGTTAAAAGCCAACCAGCAGATTACGCACATTCAGAGGCTGCGCGGAAGCGAGAGTACGCTGAAAAGATTTTTAGAAGTGGCCAGTGTGCTCCAGGAAGGCGACCATCTCGGGCCGATCCTGGTGCAGCTTCCGCCGACGTTCAAGTTTGACAAGCCGCTGCTGGAAGATTTCCTGGCGCTGCGGCCGCCGGCTTTTCTGTTTGCATTCGAGGTGCGCCACGCGTCCTGGTACACGGACGAAACGTACGCGGTGCTTCGCAAGCACGAGACCGCACTGTGCATCGCAGAGACGGAAAAGCAAGAGCCCCCGGAAGTGCTAACCGCGAACTTCACTTACGTGCGATTGCGCCTGGAAAACTACACGCCGAAGCAACTGGCCGCGTGGAGAAAGCGCTTCGATACATGGATGAGCCAGGGCGTCGACGTGTACGCCTATTGCAAACACGAAGACGAAGGCAAAGCGCCTGCCTATGCCCGCAAGATTCTTGGAGTCGATGGCTCAGGCGGCAAAAACTAGGGTCAAAGGCTCTATGCGGGATGGTACGACTCGTGGCCTCAGTAACCGGAACATGATGTGAAAGGTGTGGGTCGGCCAAAGAGTGTAACCGGTGGCTCCGGTACGTTCTGTTAAATTTGTCTCCGGGCCGGCCCGCAGAAACATGGCGCGCCCGGGGAGACTCGAACTCCCGACCCTCTGCTTAGAAGGCAGACGCTCTATCCAACTGAGCTACGGGCGCGTTGGGCATTGATTCTAAAACATTTGCGCCGCGCGGGCACTCTGTTTTAGATGCATTGACCATCTACGTAAAGAGCAGACGCTCTTCACACACAGCAGGATTGCCGGATTGGCTGTGTAATGCTGCCTGTACTTCGCGGACATAACGTCGCCTTTTCGTCTGCTTGATTGTCTCAAGCGTCGTCTGTTCGGAAGTGTCCATCTGTCCATCTATCCGTCCGTGGAGAAGTATCGATGTGCCCACAACGGGCATCATCCTTATTTACTCTCAATTCGTCCAGACGGCCA
>QHYL01000214.1 GCA_003224105.1 Acidobacteriota bacterium
TCCCAACACTCCTCCACCGTTGCAGCGGCGCCTGCGCGACCGCCTGAAACGCCTGGGCGAAAACCAAGCAGTAAAGTAAATTCGCTGGGTGAAGACCAAGCCTCGATAGCCCTGCTGAACCCATTGAGGCGAGCGGGCTTTAAAAACTTAGAAGATGCGCCTTTCCGTGCCCGCGCAGCTGCGCTAGACGCACAAAAGAAAACCTCGAAGATTCGCCCGAGCGCGGCGCGACCTGTAAAATTCTAAGAAGGAATCCGCGCATCGGATACAATGGCGCGCGGTTGTGGTGCACGCGAGGTCCAGCGCCACGAGTGCGCACGACACACCAGCGATGGGGCGAGATGGGGCCGCTGCAGGACATTTTCGAGACGTGGGCGCGGTTTTTGTATGAAGAGAACGGGACGCTGGCGTTTTTGCGGCGCCGGCGCTGGCTGATTCTTGCGGTGAGCGCCGCAGTGCTGATTCCGTGTTTTTGGCACCGGCGGATTGAGGCAGGGGACCTGGGGAGTCACGTTTACAACGCGTGGCTGGCGCAGCTCATTCAAAAAGGAGAGGCGCCGGGGCTCTACTTTTCCGGGCAGTGGAACAATATTTTGTTCGACGTGACGTTATTGTGGCTCGCGAAAGTTTTTGGCTTCGCGGCGGCGCAGAAGATCGCTGTGTCGGTTTGCGTGCTGACATTTTTCTGGGGCGTGTTCGCGTTTGTTAATGCGGTGACGGAGCGGCCGCCGTGGCTGCTCACGCCGTGCATTGCTATGCTGACTTACGGGTATTCGTTCAGCATGGGCTTCATGAACTACTGCTGGTCGCTGGGTTTGGCTTGCTTCGCTTTGGCGATGGTGTGGCGCGCACGACGCGTGGATTGGATTGGCGTGGCGATTTTTGCCTTGCTGGCGTACGTAGCGCATCCGATTGGGTTTTTGTGGCTCGCCGGGATGCTTGCGTACCTGAAAGTCAGGGAGAAATTGCCGGGGTGGTGGAAGGTGACGTTGCCGCTGGCTGCTGCGGCGGGATTTTACGCGGTTTATTGTTACGCGTTGCACCGGCCAGCGCTTTCGCCAGATTGGGACCGCGGACCTTTTTATCTTTATAACGGCGCGGACCAACTGGCGTTGTACGGGAAGCGCTACGTGGTGCTGGCGGTAGCGGCGTTTTGTCTTGGCGTTGCTTGCGTGAGCGTGGATCTTTTTGCAGCCCAAGGAGAACGGGGTTCCTGGAAGCGGTTTTCCTTGCCGCTCGAATGGTATGCGGTGGCTTTTTGCGCGACGGCGCTGGTGCCGGAGAATTTGCGGCCTTCGCCAGACACAGGGTGGATTGGATTGCTCGGTTCACGATTGACAACGGTGTCGGCGATTTTTGGCCTTTGCTTTTTGGGATTGCTCAAGGCGCGCAAGTGGCAGTTGGCCGGATTTGGGGCGTGCGCCGCGGTCTTCTTTGTGTTTCTTTACCAGGACACGGGATGGTCGAACCGGCTGGAAGCAAACGGCGAAGAAATAGTTGGCCATTTGAGTCCGGGGACGCGAGTGATTGTGACGCTCGATGCGCCACAAGGTTCGCGGATTCAGTTCGTTCATCATGCGGTGGAGCGTGCGTGCATTGGGCACTGCTTCAGCTACGCGAACTATGAGCCCTCTTCGAGAGAGTTTCGCGTGCGCGTGAGGGAAGGCAGTCCTGTGGTTACTTCTTCCACGGACACGGCGGAAGACATGGCAGCGGGCGAGTACGACCTGGACGAAACGGATCTTCCCCTGAAACAGATTTACCAGTGCGATGCTAGCGATTTGACGAAGCTGTGCATTCGCGACCTGGCGGCTGGCGACGATTTGAACATAGATATTGGGCGCAAGCCGGGGCATCGGTGAGCGAGCGGCGCGCGATTGCCGACGCTGATGTAGCGGGCGAGAGCGGTCTAAGAGCTGATGCTTGCTTGACTCGGACACCGCGGACGTCTAAGTTAGTTAGATAATGCGTTTAGTCAGGCCATTTTTTCTGGCTGTACTCGCTGTCGCCCTAGCGGCGTATGCATTTGACTGCGGTGCCGCGACGACCCCCGAAAAAGCGATGCAGTGTTGTGATTCGATGCCGTGTTCGTCGCACGGGCATCACGCCCAGGACTGCTGCAAAACCATGCCAGCGATGCACGCTCCTTTTGTGCAGCCCTCCTCCGTGCATGGCGTTTCCTACTCTCCCGCTGTACTCGCCGTGCTGCCAGCGACTGGCAAATCTCTCGCCCTAGATTCCTCCGACCGCGCGATTGCGGCCCATTGCCACGCTCCGCCAATCCGCTCCAGTCCAGCCCCACTGCCCCTTCGCATCTAGTCAGTCCTCCAGTCGGCTCTCGATTGAAGCATTTGTGTGCTTCGGCATACCCATTTCTACTGGAGGAAACTTTTGTGAGAACACGAAATTCCTATTGCACTGAGCGATTTGCGCGGGTGGCCCTGGCGCTCCTCTCGCTTCTTTGTGCTACGGAACTTAAAGCGCAGGGCCCTGCCCCTGAAACGGCTCCGCCCTTATTTCCCGGTGGCGGACTTGTCTCCTACAACTCCATCTTCACTACACGCGGCCCAACGATTGGAACAGCGAGCGGCATTCCGGCAACAGCTCATCCTACTTTTTCGCACGAAGGGGATTTCAACTTCACGTGGGGTTTCCATCGCAATTTTGACTTGATAATCCTCGTTCCGGTAGTAACGAACCGTTTTGAAGGAGGGAACGCACTACTGGTTGGGGGAACAGGGCTGGGCGATGCCATGGCGCTCGTGAAATATCGCTTCTATCGGCGAGACTCGGAACGCGGTACCACGCAGGCATCTATCACGCTTGGCCTCAAGATCCCGACGGGGCGGACAGACCTGACCGACGCGAGCGGAAAACGATCGCCTGCGGGTCTGCAGCCCGGCTCAGGTTCTACCGATCTGTTCGTTTCGGGAAATTGGACTTATACCGGGCTTTTCCATTTCAAGCGTCTTGTTGCGGATGAGGATTTCCATTCCCTTGTCCGGTCACAGGGAACGCAGGCAACACGGCTCGGCAGTGACATCGAATCACGTTTCTGGTTGTCGTACAGGCCTTATGAATCGAAGAATGTGGCCCGTGAATGGTTTATTGGTCCGGTGTTGACTTGGCTGCATTCTCAGAATGATCGCATCGGAGGCGCCACGCAAACCGGGAGCGGCGGCGATGTGCTGCTGACCGGAATCACGACTTACGTGGGAGTGCGTCCCGGGATGCATGTCTGGCTCGGGATGGATTGGGACGCGGCGCACTCGACGGGCGCTACGTTCATGCCTGTTCACCGCCACATCAGTTTTGGGATAACGCAGCAGTTTCGAATGCACCGTTAAGGAAAGGAGGAACCATGAACACGAAAAAACTCGCGCTAATTGCGCTGCTCATTTCGATCGTCAGCCCGGTGGCCGAGGCGCAAATCAAGCATATTGAAATGCGCGTGGAAGGCATGACTTGAAACTTTTGAGCCTACGGGGTGAAGCAACACCTGGGACGCCAGTCTGGCGTTCAAAACGTGGAAGTCAGCTTGATCGACGGAAAAGTAGAAATCACACCCAAGGACGACGGGCAGATTGACCCCGCCCAGCTTCTAAAGGCGACATACGACAGCGGTGTGACCGCTGCGGAGATGGATATGACCGCACGCGGAAGAATCGTGAAGGACTCTTCGGGTAGCCTTGCCTTGGAGGTAGCACCGAATCGGTCATTCGCCATTACACCGAATGAGGTATCAAAGGGACTTGAAGCCCTCGCGGATACTCCGGCGGTGGTCACAGTTCGCGGTCAGTTGTTCAAGAAGCCCGCAGGGAAGAAGAAAGCAGACGCTTCGACTCCCTTGAAACTGCTGATTCTGGAAATACAGAAGAAGGAATAGATGCTGAGAAGACGACTCTTATTTCTGAGCCTCGCCGCAATTGGGCTCGCTGGTTGCAGTCAGCATCCGGCAAGTCCCCCTCAGCCGAAAAAAGAAGCTGTAATTGCGGCAGGTGAGATAGGTTCACGTTTGCCTGAATTCTCCCTGAAGGACTTGCAGGGGCGCGAGATTTCCTCGGCTGACCTTCGAGGCAAGGTGGTGCTGATTGATTTTTGGGCCACCTGGTGCCAACCGTGCAAAAAAGAGATGCCCGGTTATCAGAAACTTTTAGATCGCTATGGCTCTCGCGGATTCGCGGTTGTCGGATTCAAATTCGATATCATGATGGATATGGAAGACCCTGTCCTATTTGCCAAGAAAATCGGGGTACGCTATCCGCTGGCAGTCGCAGCGGATGACTTGAAGCAGAAGTTTGGCGGCATTGAGGGTTTGCCGACCACGATGCTCTACGACCGCCAAGGAATACTCCGCAAAAAGGTCATCGGGTACGAATACACGGAGACCATTGAATCGGAGCTCAAACCACTTCTTTGAAGGTGTGTTCAGTTCGTCGCTCTTAACAGGTTGAACGGCTAGCCGGAAACTGTGGCCAGCCTGAGACGCTTAGTGGACGGCGCTGGGGTCGCCGGTGGGAGGAGGTGCGTGATCTTCCCTGGCGGGCGGGCCGAGGACTTCTTTGAAGATGGGCTTCAAGGCGTCGGCCCAAACCTGGTAGCCCTTGGGGGCAGGATGCAGTTTGTCGGGATTCATCAGGCCGTCGAACAGCTTGCCATCGCGGTCTGCCAATTTGCCGTTGATGTTCAGGAAGCGAATTTTTTTGCCGTCGGCGAGTTTGAACAGGTTCTCGTTGATCCTGTCGATGATAGGCATCACCGCGGGATTGTCGTTCCGCGGAAAAATCGCAGTCAGGATGATGGTGGCTTCGGGGGCTTTGGCTTGCAGAACTTTTAAGATCGCCTGAATGCCGCTGGTGACGCCGGAGACTCTTGCATCATCGCCTCCAGGAGGCACGAAGTGGCCAACGTTGTTGGTCCCGGCGAGAAGGACGATCACTTTAGGATTTACTCCGTCGAGTTCGCCGTTTTCCATGCGCCATAGGATATTTTCGGTTTTGTCGCCACCCCAGGCGAAATCGGCCGCGTTCCATCCAAAGAAGTTCTGTTTCCAGTTGGCAAGCAGTTCCGGGTAATCGGTGGCGCCCCAGCGGCGTGTGATGGAGTCGCCTTCAAAATAGATGTCGATGTGACCTTTCTTGGCTTTATCGAGCAACTGTTCGTGAGCGATGACGGAATTCGGGTCCGTTCGAGGAGCGGGCTGATCGGCAGGAGGCGGCGCGGCTTGCGTCGCGGCGCTTGGCGAAAAAGCAGGTTTGTGATGCAGGAATTTGTCGGCCCAGGTGATGAAGTATTTCCAGTTCGGGCCGTCCGTGTGGCCACCGTCGTCCTGACGCCAGGCAAGTTCGCCATTGAGCAGGCCAACATTCACGGGCGGCATTTTCGCGCTGCGATAGTCTTCGGAAACGCCCAAGTCTTTTGCCCCGAGCAGCCGGAATACGGGCTCGGCGGCGACAGTGGCCATATAGCTGCCTTGCTGGTCGAGCCATTTTGCATCGCCCTTTCCGGGGACGCCGTAGCTGATGAAGGTGTGCCGGGGAGCGCAGAGAGCGATGAGTTCATGCGCGTCCACAGGCAAGTCGCCGGCGTTCTTGCTGCCAAAAGTGGCTTCGGACGCGCCGTACTTCAGGAAATTTCCAGCCATCCAGTGATACTCGCCGGAGCCGGTGAGATTTTCTACTGCTTCGCCAAAATTGCGGCGGTGCAGTTTGGCGCCGCCTTCGCCGGAGGAGCCGACGAGCACAAGGGCGAAACGCGTGTCGAATGCCATGGTGATCAGCGCGGCCTTGCCATAGCGCGAAACGCCTTCGATGCCGACGTGCTTGGCGTCCACTCCTTTGTCGGTCTCGATATAATCGAGGCCGCGCGATGCGCCCCAGGCCCAGGCTCGCAGCGCACCCCAGTCGTCGGGCTTGCGAGGTTGTCCTTTGTTGACCAATCCGATGATTCCCTTGGTGAGGCCCGCGCCATTGTCGGCTTGAATGCTTACGGGGTTGATGTAGGCGTAGCCCCAGCCGTCGGTGATGAGCTGCTCGGTTGCGGGAGGATCGCTGCCAGGAGAACCGGGTGCGCCAGGAATGACGAAGCGCGGAGCCGCTCCGGGCGGGAATTCGCGGCCGAACATCATCATCACGGGAACGGGAGGGGCGGCGTCCGCGGGCTTGACAAGGAGCATCTGGATGTCCACGTTGACGAGCGGATAAGACGAATTGTCAACGTGACCGACGAGCTGTTGCTTGATAACGGGATGAGAAGCGACCACCGCAGTTTCCGAACTCGCGACGCTCCAAGTGACCGTTGGCAATTTTGGGGGGACGCGGCCAACGACTTCGCGCTCGAAGTCTTCGACAATCTCCGGGCGGCGTTCTTTCCACCACATTTGTGCCGTCGTGACTCTCTTGCCGCTCTTCAACGTAAGAGCATCGGGCAGATCGGGGAAGGGATTAGCTTTGGACTCGTCGTAATTGGCGTGATTCGGGGCGTTTTCGTTTCCGCTGGGGCCAGGGCGGAGCGCTTTGATGCCGAGCTGGTCCATCATGTTCTGGTGGTCTTCTTCGGCGGTCCAATTCATGGGGGGAGGCAGACCGCTAAGAGTCGTGGCGGAAGCCGGAGCCGGTTTGGTGGATTGCTGGCCGAGTAGGTGGGTCGCCGGCGGAATGGCCAGAAGCGCAATCACGAAGAGCGCTGCAAAAGCGAAACGCAATCGCTTCCTTAGGTTCACCATGGTCTCCAAAAGGGAATTAGCCCATTTGCGTTTCAATGTCACGCCTGCCGTGTACCACGTGGAGAATGTGCACGTCTTCCCCCGCGATGCGGTAGAAGATGACGTAATCTCCGACAGGAAAGCTGCGCAAACCGGGCCGTAAATCGTTCCGAACGCGGCCAGCGTAGGGGAAGCCAGC
>QHYL01000720.1:0-2423 GCA_003224105.1 Acidobacteriota bacterium
TGTTTTGCCAGCAAGGCCGTTACGAGGAGTGGGATGTCCACTTTTCTGTCGCGCAGCGGGGGCATTTTTATTGGAAACACATTAAGGCGGTAATAGAGGTCGCTTCTAAATGCTCCCGTGTCGATGTCGTGTTTCAAATCACGGTGTGTAGCCGCGATGAATCTGGCGTTGATTGGCTTGGCGTCCGTGGAACCCACGGGACGGACTTCACGCTGCTGAAGGACGCGGAGAAGTTTTGCCTGCAACTCTTTGGGCAGTTCTCCAATTTCATCCAAGAAGACCGTTCCAGCATCTGCGGCTTCAACCAGCCCCTTCTTGTTTGTATCCGCTCCCGTGAATGCGCCTCGCATATGGCCGAACAATTCGGATTCAATCAGAGTGGGCGTCAGGGAGGAGCAATCTACGGCAACAAAGGCAGCGTGCTTCCGTGAACCCGAATCGTGAATACACCGGGCCACGAGTTCCTTGCCAGTGCCTGTCTCGCCGAGGATGAGAACAGGAAAAGCATGGTTGTTTGCCTTGCTGATGAGATTGTGAATCGTTCGCATCCGCAAAGAAACACCAATGAGACCTCCCGGGCTAACCGTGGACTCCAATTGGATTCTTAACTCGTGGAGTTCCAGATTGTCCGTGGGAGTCCAGGCGACGACCTTCTGGCTAATTTCGGAAGCCCTTCATGCCACTCCTAGACTCCGATAAGTGGTTGCAGGCGAGGGGCGTGAATGAGAACGGCTCACTTATTTGGCGTTGCGGTCGACGGGTGCTAGAGTCCGCGGCGACATGGGTGCCGCCGGTTCAGTCAAAGCACATGCACTACCCAACCTGTGCCAGCGGAAGGTCGTTAAGACAAATCCAACGGGCGCGAAGACACAGTGCCTTTTTGCTGATGGCAATGCCATCTTGGTCTCGAATTTCGTGGCGTCTTTCATTCGCGCCGGTGACGAATTGCTTTTCCCTTTGGGGCATGAAGCCACCGTCGCGGGCACACAAATCTACATTCGCAAAACCCATCCTGAGGAGAGAAGGTGGGACGTTTTTCAGGCTGAGATCGGCTACGCGACGCAGCCCCGAGAAGATAAGCGCAATAACCTCGTCGTTTCCGCCGAAGTTCCTGACTCTCGGTTGGGCATTTCCGCCATCAACCTTCCTTGTGAGGCACTGAGGGATTACTTTTATGTGGGCAATCGCCGCCGTGGGTGGCACCGGCAGTCGTCATTCTACGAACTCCTCCGGGTCAATCCGAAGGTGTCGCCTGCAGAGTTGCGGCTCGCTTTCAAACTCCGCACCTTAGAGCTCGGCACTGCACGGGCACCGGCTGGCGATCTGCGTGCACTGAATCGCGCCTTCAATATTCTCGCGCGTCCAGAGCTGCGCGCTTGCTACGATGCTCTCTTAAATGATCCAACATCGCCTACACTCTTCCCCTATGGCGGATTTGGTTCCCTGCTAGTCGCCGGTGATATCTCACGCGACGGATCGACATTTTACGCCTCGCGCATTCTTTCGTTTCTCCCGGAGCAGAAGTTCAAACACTTCCGAGCACCATTGCGAAAGGTTGCTTTTAACGCCGATCAGGCAGTCCTCCGAGACTCACGTCGTAAACTGGAAGTATTCTTCGACCAAACGTCGTTGCCGTTGTTGTGGGATTCGAGTTGGAATCGGTGGAAGCATCTGCTGGGCATTAAGATCGGCATCAAAGCGACCTTCATTCAGAGCGGCAAGTATCAACAGCGCGCCGGGGCATGGCATCTGGCGCAGTGGGAGACCGCACTTCCGAGCCGCATCGAAGTCGCACTGCCCTCAAACATTGCTGAACAGATCGCCGAGGCTCGTATGACGCACCACCGCTTCGGTGAATTTTCCGAAGCCCTTGACCTGATTCGCATGCGCATCGAATCCGCGCCTGTCGAGAGAGCCGATCTACAAAAGCTCTGCGCTGAGTTCGGAATCCCGGCCGATTTTGATATATCGCTAATTACATGGAAGCCGGACTACGACGCTTTCTATTACAAGCAGCTGTCGAAGCGCGCCCGTCGCCTCTACTTGTTTCAGTCGGAATATATCTTCGATCTTGAGAGGGCGGTGATCGCAGAGACGCCTCAGCTGGGTCACGCGACCTACCTATTCTCGAAGCCCGTCAACATGACGGAGTTTCTAACCATCTATGGGCGAGTCGCGAGGGAGGACATTCGCCACAACCGAGGCAACGTGGCTGAGCGGCTCGGTTTTTTGGGCCGGCTCATTCACGGCCTAAGTCCGCAGGGCTGGTTAAGAGAACTGAAAGTGCGACTGGGGGAAACCGTTGATTACCCACTCGGTGACGACTGTGGTGCTGTGTCTGCGAGGACGGCTTGAATCGCTTCGGTTCCCGCAACGCTGCCCTCTGCGATCAGAAAGTGCCGAATGTTAGCCATGAAACACCG
>QHYL01000720.1:2428-2986 GCA_003224105.1 Acidobacteriota bacterium
TATGCTTAATTTGACAGCAACAGCACAGTGCCTAAGATTTTGAGCGGTGATTCAGAATGGGTGGAGAAGACGGATAAGAAAAGTTGGCGAGAGAAAGGCGCAACGCATTCCGCGAGGCTGCCCGAACGCATGACAGCCTTTGAGCGAAGAGGCGAGATAGATTGAGACCCCCATGGAACAACACCCACAAACGTCAAGTTCGTTGGGGCAAACGAGCGCTGCAGAGCTCCCCGAACTTCTCACCGCAAGGGAACTCGAAGCCCTTCTCAGAATCGATGTGAAAACGATCTATGGCTACGTCCAGCGCGGGTTGATTCCTTACGTCCGCATCCAAACGAACCTGCGCTTCCGGAAGCAGGAGGTCCTGGAGTGGCTTGCGAGGCAAAGCTACCCGCCACGACCTGCGGGCGCCGGAAATGGAAGAAGGCTTCGTCGAACAGATCTCTAGCCGCACGTCTTACAGCGGCAAAGCGATACGAGCCAGCTGGCGTTCGGTATGGTTTGAGGGTTCCAGGTATTTTTGCGTTGTCTCGAGTGACTCGTGACCGAGCCAGGATT
>QHYL01000215.1 GCA_003224105.1 Acidobacteriota bacterium
AACGGGTTCGCAGGATAGAACAAGAACGCCGGCAATAGCAATGCTTGCCCCGAACACGCAGTGGCGTGATTTTGAAGATGGAAAACGGGGCCTGAAACGAACTCTTCCGGCTATGCCGCTTCTTTGGCATTAAATGCGTTATGCGGCATCCTGTGTCTAGATTTCGGTGAAGCTACTTCATCAATGACGTGGCGGAATACCTTCGCAAAGGGCTCGTTCCTACTCACCGGTGATGGGTTGAAATTCCGCATCGGGGAGAGGACGAATCTCCGGATTCCGCGAGAGCACTCGCGCACAGGCGTTCCAGCGCAAAATGGCGTCGTCGTTTCCATGCGGCCGGAGGGCTTCGGCTCGCTCGTAGTGATTCATCGCCTCGCGCAGGGCATGATAGGTATTGGCATTGCTGGAGGGCCCGTATTGACGGAGGTGCGCATGGGCCTGGCGTTCCCAGATGAGACCGGCGTAGTAGGCACGCTCGTACTCACCTTCGATGCGGGAGAGCAGCTCTTCCGCCGATTTCATCGTAGCGCCGTGGTCAAACTGATCGGTGCGCGCAAGCAGGAGCGAAACGAGCGCTTGCTGATGGGAAGGCAGAATCGTCAGGATGTCCAGGCAAATGCTTTCGGCCAGGTACGGTTCGTTCAGAAGCCGGTAACGTTCGGCCTTCTCCAAAGCCTTGGGAACGGCATCGGTCGAGATGGATTTTAAATCGAAATGCATACGCACCTCCTAGCGACTACCGGCGCCAAATACCCGGAACAGCTTCGTCAAAGGATCGAAAAAGCGATCGACCACGCGTTCTTTGAGGGGAATGATGGCATTGTCGGTGATGGTGATGTTTTCCGGACACACCTTGGTGCAGCATTTCGTAATGTTGCACAGGCCGATGCCGTACTGTTGGCGAAGGGCGGGGACGCGATCCGCCTGGTCCAGTGGATTCATTTCCAGAGCTGCCGCATAGACCAAGAAGCGCGGGCCGACAAACTGCTCGTGCATGTGATGCTCGCGCAAAACATGGCAGACATCCTGGCAAAGGAAGCACTCGATGCATTTGCGGAATTCCTGAACGCGGTCGGCGTCCTTCTGGGCCATGCGCCAAGTCCCGTCGGGCGCGTCGGGAGGGCGCGGAGTAAATTTGGCGATGTTTTTTTTCACGCTGTAATTCCACGACACATCGGTGACCAAATCTCTGACGTGGGGAAAGGCCTTCATCGGCTCGATGGTTACGGGCTGTTCCAGAGGAAGCGAGTTCAGGCGCGTCATGCACATGAGCTTGGGCATTCCGTTAATTTCAGCGGAGCACGACCCGCACTTGCCGGCCTTGCAGTTCCATCGCACGGCGAGATTGTTGGCCTGCTCGGCCTGAATCCTGTGGACGGCATCGAGCACCACCATTCCGGAAGACACTTCGGTGGAATAGTCCTGAAACTTTCCAGCGCCCTTTTCGCCGCGCCATATTCGGAACGTGGCCGTGGACATTACTTCATCTCCTGGATGATTTGCTTAAGCTCGACGGGCATCTCTGGAATGGGCTCGCGCCGGATCTGCATTTCGCCTCCGGGTCCCTTACGGATAACGATATTGCATGAACCGAACTTGTCATCCTTGGCGGGAAAGTCATCACGGAAATGCGCTCCCCGGCTTTCTTTTCGCTCCAGCGCCGCCCTGGTCACCATTTCAGATACGGTGAGCAGGTTGTTCAGGTCGATGGCCGTATGCCAGCCGGGGTTGTATTCGCGATGGCCACTGACGCCGGCACGCGAGGCACGGAGCTTAAATTCTTGAATGCGCTCAAGCGCCTGAAGCATTTCTTTTTCCTGGCGAACGATACCCACCAGATCTTGCATCATGTCCTGCAGAGCGTGCTGAACCGCATAAGGTCCTTCGGCTCCATCGCGCTCGAACGGCGCCAGCGCGTGCTTTTCAGCCGCAGCAACTTCATCCGAATGGATGACCCCGAGGGAGTTTTCCCTGGCGTAGCCGGCAGCGTATTGACCGGCTCGTTTTCCAAAAACCAGCAGATCCGAGAGCGAATTCCCGCCGAGCCGGTTCGCGCCATGCAGGCCCGCGCCGCACTCTCCCGCAGCAAACAGCCCGGGAACGTCAGACATTTGCGAATCAGGATCCACCCGGACGCCGCCCATCACGTAATGCGTGGTTGGCCCGACCTCCATCGCCTCTACGGTGATGTCAATGTCCGCGAGTTGCTTGAACTGGTGATACATGCTGGGAAGCTTCTTTTTGATGTGCTCAGCAGCGTTCGGAATGCGATTCTTGATCCACGCGATGTCCAGGAACACACCACCGTGGGGGCTGCCTCGCCCTTCGCGCACCTCGCGCCGGATGCAACGAGCGACGTGATCGCGCGTAAGCAGTTCCGGGGGCCGGCGCGCGTTCTTGTCTCCCTGCGTGTAGCGCCAGCCTTCTTCTTCTGTATCGGAGGTCTGATTGGCATAGGCTGCGGGGATGTCGTCGAACATAAAGCGCCGGCCGTCCTTGTTCCGCAGGACGCCTCCTTCACCGCGGACTCCTTCGGTGACCAGAATGCCGCGTACGCTGGGGGGCCAGATCATTCCGGTCGGATGAAACTGCACGAACTCCATGTCCATCAACGACGCACCGGCGTGATACGCGAGAGCGTGCCCGTCTCCGGTATACTCCCAACTGTTGCTAGTGATTTTGTACGCGCGGCCAATCCCGCCGGTGGCTAGGATGACGGCCTTGGCGCGAAACAGATGGAATCTCCCGCGCTCCCGGTCATACCCGAAGGCGCCCGCGATGCGGCCGCCATCTTTTAGCAGGGCGACCACGGTGTACTCCATAAAGACATCCATGCCGAGATGAATGTCGTGATCTTGTAAAGTGCGAATCATCTCAAGACCGGTGCGGTCGCCCACATGGGCCAGTCTGGGATAGCGATGGCCGCCGAAATTACGTTGCAAGATGCGGCCGTCCGCAGTGCGGTCGAAAACCGCACCCCATGCTTCCAACTCTCGCACGCACGCGGGCGCTTCTTTGGCGTGCAATTCGGCCATTCGCCAACTGTTCAGGTATTGGCCACCGCGCATGGTATCGGCAAAGTGAACGCGCCAGGAATCGCGATCATCAACGTTGGCGAGAGCGGCGGCGATGCCGCCCTCCGCCATAACCGTATGCGCCTTACCAAGAAGCGATTTCGAGATGACAGCCACACTAACGCCCGCGGCGGCAGCTTCTGCGGCAGCGCGCAAACCGGCGCCGCCCGCCCCGATCACCAAGACGTCGTGCTCGTGGGTCACATGCTCGGCCACTAGAGAATCCTCCAGTCTCTCCAGATACCCATGGAACACAAGCGAACGTATAAATCCGAGAAGCCCACGGAAAAGAGGCTGAGCCAGGCACACAACATGTGACGCCGATTCAGGCAACTGACGCAGTCGTAGGCGCCGCTTCCAACTGGACCGCTGGAAAGCCGGTCGCGAAAACCTCCGGTCAGGTGCCGCAAAGAGTGGCATCCCAAGGTGTAGCAGCTCAGCAAAACCACGTTGGTCAATAAGACTAGCG
Organism: Acidobacteriota bacterium; assembly: GCA_003224105.1. Taxonomy (GTDB): domain Bacteria; phylum Acidobacteriota; class Terriglobia; order Acidiferrales; family UBA7541; genus Acidiferrum. The sequence goes on from QHYL01000215.1 coordinate 3,544, forward strand.
TACCGACGCCGATTCCGAAGCGGCCATCGAACCAAAGCGCTTTCCACACATCATGGGCAAGCAAAACGAGGAAGAGCAACGCCAGATAGAGAAAATAACGATGAATGTTTTGCAGGATGAGAGGAAAAGAGCGCTCGCCGAGATAGGTTTTGCGGGGCTCTCCGACGGCGCAGGACGGGGGATCCGCCCAAAACGCCTTGTAGTAAGCGCCGCGGTAATAGTAGCAGGTCACGCGGAAGCCGCCCGGGGCCCACAAAATCAGCATAGCCGCGGTGACCCACGCCGGGATCCACGCCGGTTTTAAGCCAAACCAGGACTGTACGGGGTCGCCAAACAACTCCGGTGAGTAGAAAGGAGAAAGGTACGGGCCGAAGCGATAGTGGTCGCCTTGCATGGCAGCCCAGGTTGAGTAAACGATGAACGTGGATAACCCCAGGAAAACAGCGAGAGGTTGCATCCACCAATTATCGCGTCGTGACGTTTGCGCGAACTGCGCGCGCACCAGCGGAACATCAACCTGTGACATCCGAGTTCTCCTCACATTTCGGCGCGCCTAATGGCATAAAGAGCGCGCGGCTTGATTCGGAAGGGCCTCTCCTTGCAGGGCTGGACGCTCCTCGCGGGAGCAAAGGCGGATATCGTTGTCGGTGGCCCAAGTCACTCCCAAGAGGTGGTTGACTAAGATGTTTGACGAAAGCCAAGGTTGGTAAATATCACGATGGAATTTGCCTGTCAATTTTGTTCGATGCGCATGTTTGGAACGGATGGGTAATGCAGGAAGTAGCCAGAGCTTGGGGCAGCTAATTGGCGCTTTTGTTTTCGCAGGTGTGCCATTGGGCGTTGGTGATTTCGTTGTGAGAGATGCCGCCCATGATTTTCTTTCCACGGTAAACGACGCAACCGTTGTTGGTGCAATCGCCGAGAGTGAGGCCGATGTACTTGGCCCATTTGTCGGCCTTCTCATCCCATTGAGGACATTCCTGAGCCGCTGAGACCGACGCCGCCGGGCAGGAGACCAGACCCTGGTTTATGGTGATTGCGGTTTGCGGCTCGCCATAATTGCCGCAGGTCAACAGGAAAGTTTGCCGGCGGCCAAGATAGATGATGGGAATCGAGTCCGGCTCGCCGTCGGGAGAAAACTTTTGCGGGGGAGTGATCCGCAACGTGCCTCCACCGCGGATTTCGACGATGTTTGCAAGATAGTTGGAATTGGGAATGGGAGTGAAGTCGGGATTCCGCGCACACGCGGAAGCGATGGCGAACGCCGACATGCGCTGGCCTTCCAGCACATAGGGAATGGGGAAACGCGCGACGCAGGCCTGGATTCTCTGTTCGGCTTCAGCACGCTGTTTGGTTTCGTGTTTGCGGTAGAGGCGCAAGCCGAGGAAGAAGATTGCCGCGGCGATGGCTGAGATCCCGGCGAACCAGAAGAAGACTTTGCGAAATTGTCTGTGGTAAACCGCAAGCGCAAGAACAGTGGAAGAAAAAACGGAAGCTAATATTCCAGTTCCGAGAGTCATGGAAGTTCCCCGTTCGCTGATTATAATTGGTCCAGCGAGAGGGGAGACGGCAGTTAATCATTTGTTGCGCGCAAAAGGAACCGGGCAAACTTCGTCGGGGTGAGTAACCATGTCGGATCGAGAGCCGGTTAAATGGTGGTTTTCAGCCCTGTGTATGACGCCGTGGCTGGTGGTCGCCGGGCCGTACATGGAAGCGTGCGTTGTTCGCCTAGTCCTATCGAGATGGCCGCGTCCTAGGTTCGACGATCCAAAAAATTTGGCGACCGCTCCTTTCCACTCAGTGCTTGTATTACTTCTACTGTTGTCGGTTGGCGGCATTCCGGTGATGATGTTTTTGGCTTTATGGAACTGGAACAAGCCTCTCAGCGATAGGCGATACGCCTGGCGCGTTGGCGTGTTCGCCGCCGGACTGATAGCTCTATGGATATTTGCCGGCCATGACGCCGTGTGGGATTGGTTCCTGGATTGAGCGTATCGATGAGGACTGCGTACAAACGGAACGGAGGCTGGGAGAACAGATCGGAGAGCGGAGAAAAGAGAACGGAAGGGCGGGCGCGATTCAGGTTTAACTGCAATGCGAAGTCGCAGCGTCAGAAACGCAAGGTGGAGGTCGGCACAGACTGAAGTCTGCGCCACTGGCTACTTGACGGTGAGGGTGAGCTGAATGGGCTGTAACTGAAGCGGCTGGCCGGCTGAGGATGTGGCACTAAGGGAGATCGTGATGGTCGAAGTGCCGGCAGGCGTGACGATAGGCGGAGGAGGAGTAATCGAGGCGCTGCCGCCACCGCAGCCTGCGAGGGCGAAGGTGATGCAGAGGATTGTGGCGGAGAGAGCTCCGTAGAGAGCCAGGTGGTTTTTGCGCGTGGCTTGGTGGAATGCGCGAACATTCTTCTTACGAAAAAAAACGTACAAGAGGAAAAGCAGAGCGAGCAAAGTTGGCGCGGGCAGAGGCACGCGCGAGGCGGGCGGGATGCGAAGCGGTGCGGACGGCGGCAATTGGGCCGGACCGCTCGTGGTGACGGTGGCGGTGAATGTCGCCGTGCCGCCGGCGAGCGAAACACTCGCAGGTACCTGGCACACGGCGCCGAGAGGCGCTCCACTACAACTCAGCCCAACCATGCCAGCGAAACCTGAGCTGGGTGTGAGTTGAAGCTGGTATTGCGCAGGCTGACCGGCAGAGACAGACGCAGCGGCCGAGCTGCCAGACGCCGCGGCCACGGAAAAGGCCGGATTGGCGGTGGCGCTAAGGGCAATCGTTTGCGGAGAATTTGGAGCATCGTCCGCAATGACCAAATTCGCGCTGCTTTGGCCCGAAGCTGTCGGGCTGAAAACAAGCGAAATGGAACAACTTGCGGCGGGCGCAAGCGGAGCAGTGCAAGTGCTGGACACGCCAAATTCCGACGCGTTGGAGCCATTGAGAGAAATCGAAGAAACCTGCAGGGGAGCATTTCCGGAATTAACGGCTGTTAGAGTCTGAGGCGCGCTGGATGCTCCTTGAGTGGTGGCGGGAAACGATGGCGCCGGCGGCGAAAGACTGAGAGCCGAGAGCACAGCGATACCCGTGCCGCCAAGGACGACCCCCTGCGGAGAGCCTTGAGCATCGTCTGTAATCACCAGGTCAGCGGTGCGCTGGCCGGGGGCCGCGGGACTGAAAACAAGAGAGATGGTGCAGCTGGAGGCAGGCGCGAGCGGGGCGGTGCAGTTGTTCGTTAAGCTGAAATCCGAAGGGTTGGGCCCTGAGAGAGAAACCGAGGAAATGTGCAGCGTGGTATTCCCAGAGCTGATGACCGTCAAGGATTGCGGCGCGCTGGAGGATCCCTGGTTGATGGATGGAAACGAGACAGCAGAGG
>QHYL01000216.1 GCA_003224105.1 Acidobacteriota bacterium
CGCCCTACGATCCCCACTGGGAGCGGCGTCATCCGCACCGCGCCGCGTGGATGGCCCTGGCGGGTCCGGCAACAAACTACACGCTGATGCTTATCGCCGCGATTGCCCTGCGAGCGGGATGGAGCCAGGGCTGGCTGCACCGCGACTCCTTTGCCGAGAACCTGATTGGAGCGATGTTCTCGCTTAACCTGTTGCTGGGGACGTTCAACCTGCTCCCGGTAACGCCGCTCGACGGCAGCACGGCCATCATGCTGTTCATGCCCGAGACGCGAGCGCATCTCTACCTGGACTGGGTGCGCAGCAATCAGTACGGCATCCTCGGTTTGGTTCTGGCGCTGTTCGCGTTCCGCTACGTTTACGCCCCGATCGAAGCCTTTGCCACGGAGCTTCTCCTGCGCAGCCATTTCTAAGCGCGCATTTTAGCTGGCACGCGGTGAAGAAACCGTACTAGCGGTTGCACGGCGCTCTGCGAGGCGCGTAAAACCCTTTCCGCGGTTTGTAACTAGGCGTTATCCACGGGGAGGCGGCGGGGAACGACGCGTGTAATCCGGAATTGCTGCGATCTTTCGGAAGCGGGGGACAACGCTTCGGTTTCATACGCCACTGGGAAAGCGCGTTCGTCGCCGGTGGGTTGCAGCAGGCGCACAAAAATCATCGCCCCCGGAGGAAGCCTGCGGGAAAGCGTGAGCAGCTTGCCGGTTTCTTCGCTCCAGGTAAGTTCCGAACGCTCGACGAAAAAAACATGAGAATGGTCCCAGCCCGAGACTTCCACGCTGTAGGTGCTGGCAAGGGGTTGGTGTTCGATCGCGGCCATGCAGGACCTCCGCATGAAGAATTGCAGAAGTCGGGCCAAGCGCAACCGTGGCATACGAATGAAAACACGGAAGTTAAGCGAAGGTGCGCATCTTGAAACTGTGCGTGCCCGGGACGCGCGCGCTCAGATTGTTCACAATTGGTGCAGCGTTGGTCCAGCGAAGGATGCGCCGGCGAAGCGCTCAATTTCCGTGAACGCAATTTTTTATGGACAAGGCATTCCGCAGAAAAACTGGAGGCTTGTGCCAAATTGGGAAGCCAAGAATCGTTTCTGCACCAAAATGGGGCAGGCCTTGGGGAAGCGGGTGCGGGGTTGGAGTTAAAACACCAGGGTAACTCTGCGCCTTTCCGCGCGAACTGGGACTAAGCATAGCATTTTCTAGCGGTTGGCAATCCACAACGCGCGCACCACAGCCTTTTCCCGAGCGCTGGCTTGCTAAAAACAGAGACATGAGGAATGGAACATGGAGTGCCGTAGCTGTTGGCATTGTGGCAGTAGGATTGACCAAGACCGCGGAGTTGATTGCTCCGAAGACGTCGCTGATGCCCTGCATCCTGGATGATGATCCGGGACAACTGGAGATGCTGACGTCGCTGGTCGCGAGCATGGGATATGAAGCCATCCCAACGGCGGATCCCGAACAAGCGCTCAAATTGATTAAGCGGGGACGCTGCCGGCTGGCGTTGGTGGACGTGCACATGCCAGCGATGGATGGCTACGAGTTTCTGAGCCAGGCGCTGCAAAGCGATCCGGGCGTGCACATCCTTCTGATGACCGGGGATTACACTCTGGATTCAGCGCTGGAAGCGATCCGGCGGGGCGCGGCAGATTTTTTGCCCAAGCCGATTGACCGCGCGCACTTGAAGAAAACGCTGGACGATGCGGCGAAGCTTTACGATCAGCGGCGGCGCGTGCGCGTGCTCGAAGAGCAGTTGCTCAGGGACTTGGAATTTCACGGCATCGTGGGAAAAAGTCCGGCGATGCTGGAGGTCTTTGATTTTGCGCGCAAAGTAGCGCGGCATTACACGAATGTGCTGCTGGCAGGGGCGACGGGATCGGGAAAAGAACTGGTGGCGCGCGCGATTCACCAGTTGAGCCCGGTGGGCCAGCAAAAGCTGGCGGTGTGCAACTGTTCGGCGCTGGTGGACACGCTGCTGGAGAGCCAGCTTTTTGGCCACATGCGCGGAGCCTTTACCGGCGCAACGGACACGCGGCCGGGACTGTTCGAATACGCGAACGGCGGGACGGTTTTCCTTGACGAAGTCGGCGAAATGTCGCTGGCCATGCAAGCCAAGGTGTTGCGCGTGATTCAGAACCGCGAGATTCAGCGCGTCGGCTCGCCGGAGGTGCGGCAGGTGAATGTGCGGCTGATCGCGGCGACCAACCGGGATTTGCGCGCGGAAGTGCTCTCGGGGCGCTTCCGGGAGGATCTCTTTTACCGTCTGAGCTCCATTCAAATTCGGATTCCATCGCTCGCGGAGCGGCTCGAGGACATTCCGCTGCTGGTGCAGTTTCTCCTGCACAAATACAACGCCGCTTACGGAAAGCACATTGCGGGGCTGACGCGGCGCGCGCAGACGGTGCTGCTGCAGCATTCCTGGCCGGGAAACGTGCGCGAATTGGAAAATGTGATTTCGAGCGCGTGCATCACGACGGCAGGCGATTTTGTGGATTTGGGAGATTTGCCGGAGCACCTGCAACATCGCGGGCCGCGCGGGTTGAATGGAGATGAATGGAGGCCGCTGTCGCTCGAAGAAGTGCGCAAGATGCACATCCAGCGTGTGCTCGAAATGTGCCAGGGAAACCGGCTGAGAGCCGCGCAGATTCTGGGAATTGGGCGCACGAGTCTGTACCGCTATTTGAAACGCGACGGTTATGACACGAACAAGACCAAACCAGGGAACGTTGAAGCTTGAGTTTGTAGCTGCGCATTCGCCGGATTGCTGACCCAGCATATCGAGCTCTTAGAAGATCTCCGTAAATGGAATTGGGGGTCAAAGCCCGCTCGACTCGTTCCAGCTCTGATGGCACGGTGTTTCAATCGCGCACAGTTTCCCGGCATGAAGCAAAGCGCGCGCGCTTGCCGACTCCCAACTCGCTGAAAACGCGCGAATTGTGTTACAGGGACTATGGCTATTCCCCTGCAGTTCTATCCGGTGCTTGAAGATGGGCGCAGCCGAAAGAGCACCCCTAATGGTCAGCGGCGGCGCCGAGTCAGGCAAAGAAAAATTGTAAAAAGTTTCGCTGAACGCGAACGGCCAATTCGCCGGTTGGGGTTAGCGAAAAGGGTCCTACCGACCGTAGTTCCGCAAGCTGCCCACGGCCAGCCTGCCAGAACCCCCTGGAGCGCCGCGTTACGGTACCCACACCCGTACGCGGCGCCATTCCTCCCTTCCCTGTGTTGGTTCCGAAAAAATTTCGTGTCGAGGCCTCATGCGGCGCTGTGATATGCTTTTGCTCCCCCGTTTCGCCGATCGAAGCCAAGCAAAAGGAGAAGGAAACCATGAGGAACAAATCCCTGGCAGGGGCAATGGCCGCGCTGCTTCTGATGACTGGAGCGGCAGCAGCGTCCGCGCAAGAAGTGACGCAGGCGGAGAAGGACCGCGCCCTGCAATACCTGGAAGCGACGAAGAGAAATATCCTGGAGGCGACGAAGGGCCTTTCCGAGGCGCAGTGGAACTTCAAGCAGGCGCCGGACCGGTGGTCGGTGGCGCAAGTGATGGAACACATCGCAGCAGCGGAGGGTTTTCTCCTGGACACAACCAAGGAAAAGGTCATGGCCTCGTCGGCGGGAGAGCCGGGCCGCGATGTAAAGAAAACCGATGAAGCGGTTCTGATGATGGTTCCCGACCGCAGCCACAAGGCGCAAGCGCCAGAACCGCTGGTGCCCAACAACCGCTTTGGCTCACCGGAGGGCTCGGTCAAGCACTTCGTGGAGAGCCGCGCGGCAACCGAAAATTTTTTAAAGGAAACGGCGGGATTGCGCGACCACGTGATGGACAGTCCGCTGGGAAAGCTCGATGGGTACGAGTTTGTGTTGTTCATCGCGGCGCACAGCGAACGCCACACCAAGCAGATCAACGAAGTGAAGGCGGACCCGAATTTTCCGAAGAAGTAAGGGAGCACGCTCTCTGGAGCGCGGATTTTCTTATTGTCGGGCAAATATGCTGCACAAGAAGAGTCTTGCGTAGCGCATTTGTGTTTTGTGACCACGTCAGGATGGTAGACGCCAGTCCTCTCCAACCGGGCCGGTGCGGAAAGTTCAGGTAGTTACTTGCGAGACGAAAGAACGCATGCGAATGTTGCAGGGAACATCCGGCGGGAGTATTGTTTGCCAAATCGGGGACCCAATCTTCCAACGGAGGAAAATCAATGAAGAAGATTCGAGCGGGGAGAGTCCTTGCAGTCTTAGTGGGTGTCGCTGCACTAGCTATGGCGGCTTCAAGCCAAGGGAAAAAAGACGGGATGGAAGCGCCTAAGATCACGCACTTCGGGAATTTGAAATGGACGCCGATCATAAAGGGGTGCGATCTCGCGCAGGTGGCAGGAGATATGAATGCGGAAGGCGCGCCGTTCGTTTTGCGTCTGCGATGCGCGGACGGCACCAAGATTCCCGCGCACTGGCATCCGACAGATGAAAACGTGACGGTTTTGAAGGGAACGTTTCTTTTCGGGATGGGAGATACTTTCGACGAGAGCAAGCTGCAAACAATGAACGTGGGAAACTTTGTTTCCATGCCCAAGGAGATGCGGCACTATGCGATGAGCAAAGGCGAGACGATCGTGCAGGTTCACGCGATGGGACCCTTCAAAGTGAATTGGGTGAATCCGTCGGAAGTGCAGCCGCCAGATGCGCCGGCAACAGTGGCAAAGCCGAAATCCTGAGCCTGCGGAAAACGGCGTTTCCGCGATTTACCGTTGGATCGTTGGGCTCCGTCCTCCAACCAGGAAGATTGCCCGTTCGAGCGCAATCTCGCTATGATGAGGGGAATGAAACGGATTATACAAGTGCGCGTATTCCGCGGAGACAAATATTACGTCGCGGAATGCTTCGATCTGCCGGTGGTGACGCAGGCGGCCACGCTCGACGAATTGATGTCCAATGTGAAAGAGGCGATCGCCCTTCAATTAGAAGGCGAAGACCCGGCTGACTTTGGATTGGCGGCCGGCGCGTCTATTCTAGCGAGTTACGAACTGGAAACCGAACCGCAGGCGCATGCCTAAGTCCAAGGTTCTATCCGGCGCCGAAGTAGTGAGAATCCTGGCTTCTTTTGGCTTCGAAGTCGTATAGCAACGAGGGAGCCACATGAAGTTGAGAAGAATTCTCTCGGACGGCACAAAGCAAACACTGACTGTTCCGAATCATCGCGAATTGGATCGGGGAACTTTGCTGGCGATCCACCGGCAGGCACTTCGTTATCTTCGAGCCGAAGAGCTTGCTCCACACTTCTTCAGCAACTGAGTATGCTAGACTTTTCGACGCGGACGCGCGAGATGCGCGCGTACGCCGGAGCGTGGAACTTCGGGCTCTGTGCAACGAGGTCCCGCGAACCCCGCCAGGCCCGGAAGGGAGCAACGGTACCGGGTATGCCTCGGGTGCCGCAGATCACCCGAAGTTCCTCTCGCTGAAAATGGTTTTTAGTGGTTAGTTCTAAGTTTTGAGTTCAGAACCTTGAATCCTGAGACCGATGGAGCGTTCGCATCCTCAAAATTATCGGTGAAGAGATTCGGCTAAACGCGTGGAAGGTGGTACAGCATGATGCAAATGGAAAGATTTCTAGTTCGGTTTTACTTAAAACCAAGGACTGAGAACTAACGACTGAAAAATGAGCTACCAGGTCATTGCGCGCAAGTGGCGGCCACAGACGTTCCAGGATCTTGTCGGGCAGCAGCACGTCACGGAAACGCTGAAGAACGCCATCCTGAACAACCGCGTGGCGCACGCATATATTTTTTCGGGCGCGCGCGGCGTGGGGAAAACCACGGCGGCGCGAATCCTGGCAAAAGCACTGAACTGCGTGAAGGGGCCGACGCCGGAACCTTGTGGCGTGTGCGATTCGTGCAAAGAGATTGCGGCGGGGACTTCGCTCGACGTCATCGAAATTGATGCGGCCTCGAACCGCGGCATTGACCAGATCCGCGAACTGCGGGAAATGGTGCGGTACGCGCCGGCGGCTTCGCGCACGAAAGTGGTGATTCTGGACGAAGCGCACATGCTGACGGGCGAAGCCTCGAACGCACTGCTGAAAACGCTGGAAGAGCCGCCGGACCGCGTGGTTTTCGTGATGGCCACGACGGAGCCGGAAAACCTGGAAGACACGATCCGCTCGCGGTCGCAGCATTTTCACTTCCGCGCGCTGACGTTTGCGGAGATTACGAAACGGCTGGAAGAAATCGCGCAGAAAG
>QHYL01000217.1 GCA_003224105.1 Acidobacteriota bacterium
TCACCGTCATTCGCCCATGAATCTTCCGAACTCACTGACGCTGCTGCGGATATTCTTCGTTCCAGTGCTTATCGTGATTCTCCTGGCACGCAGCCCGACCGTGGGGATGTTCGGATTTACCATACACTTCGAGGTTTGGGGCGTGCTGATTCTGTTGTTAGCCGCGGCAACCGACTGGGCAGACGGGTATTTGGCACGCAGCCGCAAGCAGGTGACGACACTTGGCATTTTGCTCGACCCCATTGCTGATAAGCTACTTATCTCCGCAGCGTTCATCGCTCTGGTAGACATGCATCTGGTCAAGGCCTGGATGGTGGTAATCATTATTGGACGCGAGTTTACTGTTTTGGGACTACGGAATATCGCTTCCGCTGAAGGATTCACCATCGAAGCTTCCACCCTCGGAAAGACAAAAATGGTCCTGCAGGTCTGTGCAGTGGCGATCGTCATCGTGGCTGCGCGGCATCCGTCGATGAGCCTTTTGGGCCTCGCGCTAATGTGGTTGGTAGTTATCAGTGCCCTGGTATCCGCCGCGCAGTATTTCCTGCGTTTTTGGAGCCACGTGGACGACAGCATCAAGCAGCGTCGCAAGTTGCGCATGCTCGAAACCAGCAAGAAGCCTCAGGATGCCCTGCCTCTCTGAAACAAACCAGCGAGCCTTACTGGAGCTAGCCCGCAAAGCAATCCGCGAAGCTGTCCTGCACCGCAAGATTCTTGACGTCATACCGCGCGAAGGAATTTTCTCCGAGCGCCGCGGGGTCTTCGTCACGCTTTGCGTGCGAGGGCGCCTGCAAGGATGTATTGGAGTGATGGAACCTGAGGAATCCTTAGGCGAGGCTGCCGTCCGGTGCGCTGTGAGCGCTGCCTTGGAAGATCCTCGCTTCTCTCCGATGAAAGACCGTCAACTGGAGGAGATGAGTATTGAGATTTCTTTGCTCTCACCTTTCGAGCCGATCCTTCCTGAAGCCATTGAGATTGGGCGTCATGGCCTCCTGGTCGTCAATCATGCGCAACGTGGACTCCTTCTTCCAAGGGTTGCCACGGAACACGGCCTTACGCGCGAACAGTTTATCGAGGAAACCTGTCGGAAAGCCGGACTGCCGCGTGAAGCCTGGAAAGATCCGGAAACACGCATTTTCGGATTTACCTGCGAGGTATTCTCGGACACTCCAGCCTCCGGAAAGATCTAGCCTTCCCTATTGGGACGAGCTGCGAAGTTTCCAAGCCAGTAAAAAGAAAAAGGCCCGCGCGGGGTGCCGCAGCGGGCCACAAATCATTCGATGAGATGCAGACGTGCTATTCGATTTCAGTATAGTCGCCCGCGTAGATTTCCAAAGAACTGAATGTGATCATGACCGTGGACGAATTCCGGCTCACATTACACACAATCCCCTCGCCAAGAACCTCGCGGGGCAGGTCGTTCCAACTGTAGCGCTGTGGAGCGCTGCCGAATCCGTACATCATGAATTGATAATCTTTGGTCTGTGGCACCGTTTCCGCCGTCGAGCCCTGGTAGCGGAATATGCGGAAGTAGTCGCCAATCTTGACTCCCTGGTTGGTGCCCAGATTCACATAAATCGCGCTGTTTCTTCCGAAGGCGTCGGAATGATCTTTGCCGGACACTACCATCGCCACGGGCTTGCCGCTCACTGGCGCAAAATGATCAAAGGCCCCAGCTTCCTTGTACGGAGGCACCGGGCGTTCCTGGTAGGGCAGAACAATGTCTCCCCGTTGCATGTAGTCGCAGGAGAAGATGACCTGAGCGACGGAAACCTTCGGCTGGACGTTGACGACCCGAACCTGTCCGGCATCAATATACTGGGTACCCATGGCCTTCATCAGTTTTTCCTGCCACTTGAACCATGGCGCGTCGCCGGCGTAATCGTCGGGCCTCACCACAGAGAATCGGTCTCCCACGCGGACGCCCTTGTCTTGCCCGCGGTTGATGTACACGTAGTCCCCGCTGGTGAAGGTGAGCTTCAAGTTTGACTGCTCGCCAGAGACGAGCCGGTAGTCTTCGGACACTCTTTGATCCGTCACGAAGCCCGAGCAATTGATCGTGTTGTAATCCGGCGCCGTTGGCACGTGCAGAGCGGTCCGGGGCTCTTGTGCCGAACTGGCCGCCACACCCATCATCACGATTAAAGATAAAGTAGCTATATTCGCGCGCATTCTACGACTCCTTCGAAGACACGCCTGAACCGGCCGTGCGGGGACGTTTCTTAGCGAAATTATCAAGGCCCGCCCTTGCCGTCAATCGTCAGCCTGGGGTTGCTTTACACTTTTGATACGGCATACTTAGGGGCCGTCTTTTCAGTAGCTTGGCGGCCCGGGGCGGGGGATGGCACTCTTTGGCAAAGGCGTTGGGCGGGTTTGTGCCGTTGCGGCGGCCTCCACGACCGCTGAAATGTCGCGGCAAGTGCGCACGGCCTCCCAAGTCGCCCGGACCATCGAACTGCGCCTCGATTGGTTGCAAAGCGATGCCGAGCGCGCCCGGCTGGTCCGCTGGCTGAAGGAACATCGCCCTGCAAATGTCACATTTCTTGCTACTTGCCGCCGCAAAGAGGGCGGAGGGAAGTTCGCAGGCGACATAGCTCGCCAGCTTTTCTGGCTCAGCCAGGCCCGCGACGCTGGTTGCCAGTGGTGCGATGTCGAGATGGAAACCTTCCGGGAATTGCCGGAAGGTTTCCTGCGCGCCCATCCCGTGCCGAGTCGCATCATGCTCTCGATCCACGATTTCGAGCGCATGCCAAGCCTTCCCCGCAACATCGTCGTCGCACGAAACGGCCTGGTGGATGCCGTAAAAATCGCGGCGCAGGCGAAAACCATCTCTGACAGCGTACGCCTCTTGAAAGTAGCACGGCGCTCCAGAAACTTTGTGGCGGTGCCCATGGGCGACGTTGGGCTGCCCGCGCGCCTTCTTGCGTTGCGCGAAGGCAGCGAACTGGCCTACGCGCCCATTGGCGAAGCCACAGCTCCCGGGCAGGTTTCTCTCAAGGAGATGCTTCGTTTCTACCGGCCTCATTTGCTCAATCGGAAAACCCAGGTTTACTGCGTGATTGGGAATCCCGTTGGCCATTCGCTCTCGCCCCTGCTGCACAACACGGGATTTGCCACCCGTCACGTAAATGCTGTCTATCTTCCGTTCCTGGTGCATCAGCTCAGCGATTTCTTGAAAGCTATTCCCGACTTTGGCGTTCGTGGATTCAGCGTTACGATTCCGCACAAGCAGACCATCCTCAAACACCTGAAGGAATGCGAACCGCTGGCGGCGGAGATTGGCGCAGTGAACACGGTTGTCGTGCGCCGGGACGGCTCGCTCTATGGCTGCAACACCGATTACGTCGGCGTTCTGCGTGCGCTTCAAAAAAAGCTCCGCATCACTGGGAGCCGTGTGTTGATCTTCGGTGCCGGGGGCTCCGCACGCGCCGCCGCGTTTGCGTTGGTGCGGGCCGGAGCGCAAGTCTGCATCTGCGCCCGGCGTGAGAGCGCCGCGAAGGAACTGGCCCGCGCCGTCGGCGGGGAAGGAATTCCTCGCCGCGCCCTACGCAAAGAATCCTTTGACGCTATCCTCAACGCCACACCGGTCGGCATGCATCCCCATGAAGGCATTTCCCCTTTGTCGCCACGTGAGTTACAATGTCGCATCGTCATGGATCTCATCTACCGCCCCGAGAGGACCAAGCTTTTGGAGATTGCGGCGCAAAAGGGGATTGCCACGCTGTCCGGGGTAAACATGTTTCTGGCACAAGGTTTCGCGCAATGGGAAATCTGGACTGGGAAGTGCGCTCCTGAAGCCGCCATGCGCCGTGCTGTCCTTTCCGCCCTGCGATGGCGTTCTTAGTATCTCTTCCTTCGACTCTGTAAAAGCCGGCAATTCGTTTTTTTCAACAAACGCTTTCTGCTTTGGAGTTTCCATGTTGGACCGTAAACTCGTACATCCATGATTCAGCCTGACTTCCGCGAATTCCAGCGCCTCGCGAAACAGGGAAACCTCATCCCCGTTTACGATGTATTTTCCGCGGACCTGCTGACTCCTGTAAGCGCCTACCTGCGCATCGCGCAAGGCGCGCGCTACTCGTTTCTCCTGGAAAGCGTCGAAGGCGGCGAAAAAATCGCGCGCTATACCTTCGCGGGTGCGCATCCGGAAGAAGTCTTCCGCTACGGCAATGGGGCATGCGTTCTCGAAAACCGCGAACGCCTTGTCTGGGAAGAGCGCGATCCCATTTCCTTCTTACGCGAGCGTGTCGAGCGTTTTCGCCCTGTGCGGCTTCCAGGCCTGCCGCCGCTCATCGCTGGCGCCATCGGCTACTTCAGTTACGACATGGTGCGCCTCATCGAACGCCTTCCCAAGCGCCTGCGCGACGAAATCGGCCTTTACGATGCCGTGCTCATGTTCTACCACGGTCTGATTGCCTTTGATCATGTTCAGCACCGTTTGTGGATCGTCCGCAACGTTTTCACCGAAGGTCATGGCAGCCTGCTCGCGAAATACGACGCGGCTGTGCGCGAAATCAAGCGAACGCGTCAGCTTCTCGAAGAGCCGGTCGCTGCAGAGCAACCGAAAAAATCATCAAAAACGCCCAATCGCGCTTCCTTGAAAGTGAGTTCGAATTTCCGCCGCCGGGAATACCTCGATGTCGTTCGTAAGGCCAAGCAATACATCCGCGCGGGCGACATTTTTCAGGTCGTCCTGAGTCAACGCTTTTCCGTTAGAGCTAAGGCCAATCCGTTTGAAATCTATCGCCAGTTGCGCGCGCTCAATCCCTCTCCCTATCTGTTTTACCTTCAGCTCAACGACGTGGCTGTCGTTGGAAGTTCACCGGAAATGCTCGTCAAAGTCCAGGGACGCGATGTTTTTTATCGTCCCATTGCCGGCACGCGCCGCCGCGGAAAAGACGAAGCCGAAGACCAGCGCCTCGAGCGTGAAATGCTCGCCAGCGAAAAAGAGCGCGCCGAGCACATCATGCTCGTGGACCTCGGCCGCAACGATCTCGGCCGTGTCTGCGAATACGGCACGGTCAAAGCGGAAAAGCTCCTCACCGTCGAGCGCTACTCACACGTCATGCATATCGTCTCGAGTTTGCGCGGCCGCCTCCGTGAAGATGTGGATTGCTTTGACGCCTTGATGGCTTGTTTCCCGGCAGGAACCGTCTCCGGCGCTCCCAAAGTGCGCGCCATGGAAATTATCGAAGAGCTCGAGCGCACCCGCCGCGGCATTTACGCGGGCGGCATCCTCTATCTCGATTTCGCGGGCAATCTCGACTCCTGCATTGCGCTTCGCACCATGGTCGTCAAGAACGGCGTCGCTTACGTGCAGGCCGGCGGCGGCATAGTTGCGGATTCCACGCCCGAAGGCGAATATCAGGAGAGCGTCAACAAGTCGAAAGCTTTGCTGACTGCCCTGGAGGCCGCAGCCCGTGGAAATCGGGCAGGGAAGTAGCGATGATTCTGCTCCTGGACAACTACGACTCGTTTACCTACAACCTCGCGCAGTATCTCGGCGAACTTGGTTGCAATGTGGAAGTCCATCGCAACGACAAAATCACCGTCGAAGAAATCGCCCGCCGAAAGCCCGAGCGTATTGTGATTTCTCCCGGTCCTTGTACTCCCCAGGGCGCGGGTATCTCGGTGGAGCTGATCGAACGCCTGGCCGGAAAATTTCCGATTCTCGGGGTTTGTCTCGGCCATCAGGCCATTGGCGCAGCCTTCGGCGGAAAAATCATTCGCGCCCCAAAACTCTTCCACGGCAAGACCAGCCAAATCCATCACGACGGCAAAAATATCTTCCGCAAATTGCCCGACCCATTAACCGCCACGCGCTATCACTCGCTCATTGTCGAAAGAAAATCTCTGCCGCGCGAGCTGGCCATCACCGCCGAAACCGGCGACGGCATCATCATGGGTCTTCGTCACCGCCGCCACAAAATCGAAGGCGTCCAGTTCCACCCCGAATCCGTCCTCACCGAATCCGGCAAGCAACTCCTCCAAAACTTCCTCAATTTATAGGGAGCGCTTGAAGTCTGCTGAGGAGTAGTCGCAGTGTCTCGCTCACGTCTTTGACTCCGGTCTCATTCCAAACACTATCGGTGAGTATTAGGCGCCATCCATTCACATGCTTCACGTACTTCGCAAGTTTTTGGACCGTGGACCTGGGGATAATACATGCCTTCAGGATTTGAAAGTCCTCATCGAACAGAACCCCGACTAAGAAGTCGAAGTGGTCCTTATCCAGCCCGCGTATGAAGCTTAACTGCCTTGATTTGTTCTCACTTGTGATTCGACGTCCCTTGATTTCATAGCGAAGACCGTCGCTAGTGCTAATCGCATCATGACCAGTAGTTGATCCCTCCACCAATTCAAGTTTCAGCGCCACCGCCACAAGTGTCTCCGCAATATCCGCGACGGGGTTGTTTGTACTTCGAATTAGGTTGCGCCTTCTGAGTTCTCTCAGAATTTCGGAGTACGACTTGAGCAAACCTTGGACGGTTTCCTTCTCGAATTCCATGTCAGTCTTCCTACCAGTTTAAGTCCGCCAGGATTGCCCCGTAAATCTCCATTCCGCGCCAGAAGTGCCCAAGCCGCAGATTTTCATCCGAGCTGTGCTGATGATTGTCGTAATTCACGATCGGCACGCCCACCCACTGCAATCCGAGGTCGTCGAAAATGTACATCGGCACGCTGCCGCCAGTCGATGGCATGACTACGGTGTCCTTGCCCGCGGCGGCTTTCACCACGTCTACAACCGCTTTGCACGTTGGCAAATCCATCGGCGTGCGCGAGGCGCGATAACCGCCTTCATAAATCACTTTGGCGATTCGCTCATGCGCCCGGCGCTCGTCCATCGTCGGCTCATGATCCACGACAAAAAATCCTTGTCTACCGATGAACGCCGCAATCTGTTCATACTTCTTTCTCGGCTCCTCGTC
>QHYL01000218.1 GCA_003224105.1 Acidobacteriota bacterium
CGCGAGGGGCTGCGCCGATTCGCAGCAATCAACGAAAGAAAATCTGCAATTACTCATCAGGAGGAATGGATGTCCGTCAAGCCAGACCGCTGGATCCGGCGCATGTCGCTGGAGCACAAAATGATCGAGCCGTTTACGGACCGGCAAGTGCGCGATGGAGTGATCAGTTACGGAGTGTCATCGTACGGCTACGACATTCGTGTGGCGGACGAGTTCCGGATTTTTACGAATGTGAACACGACGATCGTGGACCCGAAGCATTTTGATCCGCGGTCGCTGGTGGAATTCAAAGGCGACGTTTGCGTTATTCCGCCGAATTCTTTCGCGCTGGCGCGGTCGGTCGAATATTTCCGCATTCCGCGCAACGTGCTGACGATCTGCGTGGGGAAATCCACCTACGCGCGGTGCGGGATTATTGTGAATGTGACGCCCTTCGAGCCGGAGTGGGAAGGCTTCGTCACTCTGGAAATCAGCAACACCACGCCGCTACCCGCAAAGATTTACGCCAACGAAGGGTTGTGCCAGGTGATTTTCTTCGTGTCGGACGAAGATTGCGAAATCAGCTATAAGGACAAAAAAGGGAAGTATCAGGCGCAGGGCGGGATTGTGCTGCCGCGGCTTTGATGGCTGCATCTGTGGCCAAAACTATAAGGGGATAATCGCGATAGTTGGGTTTGACCCAGCGAAGAAGTATATTGCTATCGACGAGGTACGGCGTCTCCGCCATTTAGCCGGTCCTCATAGAAGCTTTCACGCGAAAAGCTCTTGGTAGGCAAATCCGGAAGTTTGTCGGACCCTTCGGCCATCGCGTCAAGCATTCGATGAAACTCCTCGACGCTTAGCCGGCCGTGGGACATCGCACGCCCGGTAAGGGCTTCTTTAAGAAGTTGCTCGGCAACAGTTTCCACGGGCAGTCCCTTCGCGCGCGCCTCCTCCTTGAGGAGTGTTTCGGTCTCACGGTTGAGCTCGACAGGGATAATCATTTGGAAATGGCCCGTATCCAAAAGATTAGACGCGTTTGGCCTGAAATACTAGGCCTGTCATCGGGCGTGCCTACTGGGGGCGATGACCCTTGCGGCCGGCGTAAGATTCGATCATCGGCTTACAAAGCGGTGGCGAGGGGATAGCCGCGCTCGCGCCAGGCCTGCAATCCGCCTTGCAAGGGCCGGATGCGTTTGACGCCGTTCTTTCTCAGGAGCAGCGCCACACGGGCGCTGGTGGCTTCGTTGGGTCAAGTGCAGTAAAGAACGACTTCGCCATCGCGCGGCAGGCGGTTGTTTTTTTCTTCAAGTTCCATGGCTTCGATATGCAGCGCTCCGGGAATAACTTCCGGCTCGGCTTCGAAGTCCATCGAGTGGCGCAGGTCCACAATCGTGATTTGCTCGCCTGCGTCGATTCTTTCTTTCAGTTCATCCACCGTAATGCGGGCGATGCGCAATTCGCGCAGGAAGCGCTGCCGGGCAATAAATTTGAGGGCGATGTAGGCCGCCAAGGCGCCAACTGCCAAAACCAGCAGCCAGCCACCCAAAGAAGCAAGATTCGCTGCAACGCGCTCAATTTGCCCGGCGAAGGCGTAGCCGAACGCAAGGAATGCGCCAGCCCAAAGCGTGGACCCGATGGCGTCAAATAACAAGAAGCGCCGGAAGCGCATGCGAAAAATCCCGGCGAGCGGCGGCGTCACCAATCCCAAGCCGGGGAGAAACTTCGCTACCAGGAGCGAGCGAGCGCCTTGCTTGGAGAATATGCCTTCGGTCCGGCGCACGCAGGAATCGGGCTCGAGCGAAATCCTGCAGAGGAGTTGGAGAATCTTGATGCCCTTGCGGCGGCCGAGTTGAAACCACACGGAATCCGAGGTCAGAGCTCCCAGAACGGCAAAGAAAAGCGCAGCGAAGAAATTCAGGTGCCCTGTGCCGGCAAGAGCGCCCGCCGCGAGCAGCAAGGGCATCGCCGGAATGGGCACACCCATTTGTTCGACGAGGACCCAAAAGAACAGCACGCTGTGTCCGTGGCGGATGAGGAAATCGAAGGCCAGATGCATGGCTGGGTTGGAGTTCGGCCTCCTCGATTATTTTGCCGCGAAAGGAGCAGTATGTCCCCAACTGCCCGTCATAACGAAATCACGAATGGGCTTGCGTGTTCGAGGCGCCAACTCGCGGTCTTTCAGTTTGGGAGGCAGAGAATCCGGGTCCCCCGGATACCCGATGGCAATGGCTGCAATGGGTTCCCATCCTTCCGGAATGGCGAAGGCCTGCCGGGCCTTTTCCGGGTCGAAACCCGCCATTTGGTGAACGACCAAGCCGCGTGCCGTCGCTTCAACTGATAGTAAAGCCGTTGCCGCGCCCGTGTCGTATTGGGCGTTGCGATTCGGCGTTTGGTTGTTCGCGAAGTCCAGCCTAGCCACCGCAATCGCAAGAGCGGCGGCATTTTTCGCCCAACCCGCGTTGAATTCCACCAAGGCGCCCAGGATCTTGTCGAAGTTCACCTTATCGTCTTTTGTGGCCACGATGTAGGCCCAAGGCTGCTCGTTGTAGCTGGAAGGAGCCCACCGCGCGGCCTCAAAAAGACTGCGAAGCACAACCTCAGGGATAGGTTTGTCGCTAAAAGCGCGCGGGCTCCAGCGATTGCGAATCAGTTCATGGACCGGATGATCGGTTACGGCTGCTTTGTGCATGTGCTAACCCTTTTTTGAGCTTTTGTTAGATGATGCGGGCCACGGAGGCGGTGCATTGGCGCCGCCTCACGTCGACGCATTCATTCCGAATGTGGGGATTAGTCGCCAGATTTTGCCGCGGCTTTTTGGATCAATTCGACGTCGATGGTGATGTTCACATCGTCGCCGACGACCACGCCGCCGTTATCCAGCTTGGCGTTCCACTTCACGCCATAGTCCTGCCGGTTGATTTTCGTGGTTGCGGAAGCCGCTACGCGTTGATTTCCCCAGGGATCCTTCACGGGAGCCGTGAGTCCATCCACATCCAGCAGCACTTCCTTGGTGATGCCGTGAATCGTCAAGTCACCGGTGACGCGGAGTTTTCCCGGGGCAAGCTGCTCGACCTTCTTCGATTTGAAGGTCATGGTAGGGAAGTGGGCCACGTCAAAGAAGCGCTCACTGCGAGCTTGCTGAAAGCGCCGCGTACCGTGGAAAGACCCAGGTGACGCACGGCAAACTGCGCCGAAGAGTGCTGCGGGTCAATCTGCCAGGTGGAGTTCGCTGCGGCGGCGGGCAAGGAAAGTGCCGTGACCAGGCCAGCGAGTATTGCGATTCGAGAGACGTACCGGTTCATCTTATTTTTCCTTCCTTCTTGAGTTGGATTTTGAAGCACGAAATTTGTAACCTAAAATTGCGAGCCGTTATTCCTGCTTGTTACATCGGATTTCTTCGAGCAAGTCGCACAGAGTTTTGAGACGCGCGCTGGCCATGTGGCGAAGCTGCTGCTTGTGCAAATCCTTCATAGGCTGGTCCAGCGGCTTCAGTAAAGCGAGGCCCTGCGGCGTAATGCGCGTCTTCACCACGCGGCGGTCGTCTTTCTGCCGCTCGCGGGTGATCAAGCCACGCTTTTCCATGCGATCCAGCAGCCTGGTGATGTCCGGATCGTGGGTGATCATGCGGTCGCCGATGCCGCGGCAAGGCAGGCCCTCGGGCCCCGCGCCGCGGAGGATGCGCAGCACGTTGTACTGCGTTCCGGTCAATTCGGCGGTGCGCGTGAGTTGCTCGGCCTCCCGGCCCAGAGCGTCAGCGATTTTCAGCAGAGTGATGAAGATCCGCTCTTCCAGGGAGGCTTGCGGGCGCGGCGGTTTGTCTTTGGCAGGCACGGGAAGATGATAGTCGTGTAAACGACTATTGTCAAGAGGAAAGAGTCGCTGGTTCCAGCAGGGGCTTTTCGTCTACTTGCGCAAGGGCCGGAGATGGATTTCGCTCAGAAAGCTTCCCGGCGGTTGTGTCACGATGGCTTCCACGGCGTGCGCCACGTCGTCCGGGCTCAAGGCTTTGGAAGGATCTTTCGGCTTGCTGCCGGAAAACTCCGTGGCCACGCTTCCCGGGCAAATCACGCTCACGCGAATGCCGTGCGCGCGAAGGTCCTCCATCATGCAGCCGGAAAGGCCCATGAGCCCCCATTTGGAGGCGCAGTAGATTCCTCCTCCGGCAAACGTATTTTTTCCGGCCAGCGAACTGATATTGATGATGTCTCCCGAGCCGCGGCGAATCATCGAAGGGATCACCGCGCGCGACACCAGGAAGACGCTTTTCAGATTGCTATCCAGCACAAGATCCCAGTCTGCCTCTGACTTTTTGTGAGCCGGGCCGAAAAGGCCAATCCCTGCGTTATTCACGAGGATGTTAATCGGGCCCAGGGCGGATTCCGTTTTGGCGACAAGTTCTGCCACTTGCGCCGCGTCGGTTACGTCCGTCACCTGAGAGAACACGGGCGCGCCCAGCTTTTGCAGGCTTTTCGAAGAATCTTCGAGCGCCGCACGGTCTCTTCCGCAAATCGCCAGGGAGGCGCCGAGCGTTGCCAGGCGATGCGCGATCGCACGGCCGATGCCGCGGCTTGCGCCGGTTACCAAGGCGACGCTCTCTGAAAGCTGCTTGTCTTTCATGGGGCCGCCATTTGCTTTACTTATTCCAGCCATAGGAATTCTTCCTCACGCGGGCCACTCTTTTTGTGCGAAACTCATCCTATTATCAGAGATTTCCGCGGCGGCGGTCATATTTTGCTGTTGCGGAAGACGATTGAGAAGTGACCCCGCAGCACAAGGAAAAATCACCAGGACGTTCGTCGAGGATAACGGCTTGCGGATTTGGCGTGGCTTTTCCTATAATCCCAACGCTTTCCTAGACAGAAAGTTTCACGGTGGCAGGTTCCGGGTTGTACCGGAACACAAAGATGAACGCACGGAATCTCAGCGAGGAGAAGCCGGAATGAACGGAACATGGAAACGGGTGGGCATGCTCGGTGTGGCGTTAGGCTTGATTCTTGGAAATTCAAGCAGCCTGCGCGCACAGGCCGCTGCCGGCGGCCAGGACAGCACAAAACAGCCTTACACGCTGGTGGAGTACAACCAGGAGCAGGCGTGCGCCGCCGAGAAAGTGCCGGCGACACAGGTCAAATGCTTTGATGATTTTGTTGCGAAGTATCCGAATTCCGCGCTTTTGGTCTACGTATTTCCCCTCTATGTGAATGCCTACAACCAGCTGAAGAATCCTGACAAGGTGATTGAATATGCGGACAAGACTGTGGCGCTGGGCGACAAGGTGGATGCAGGGACGCGTTACGGAGTGTTGTACGCCCGGGCGCTGGCTTATGCGACTCTGAAACCCGACGCGCAAGCCGCAGGAGGGGCCAAGGCGCGCGAGGCGTGCACGGCTGGCTTGAAAGCTCTGGACGAAGTGAAAAAGCCGGACAACCTGACCGACGACGATTTCAAGAAGCAAAAGCTACAGCCCACGATTCTCTTCCACTTTACGTGCGCCACGGCGGCCATGGCGGCCAAGGACTATCCTGGAGCCGTGGAATCCTACAAGGCGATTCTGGCGCTGAATCCCGACGACCTGAGCACGAATTACAACCTCGGGAAGGTCTACATGGCCATGACGCCGCCGCAATGGATGGATGCTTTCTGGTACTTTGCCAGGGCCGTGACCTCCAAGGGCGCGACGCAGGCTCAGTCGAACCAGGTGAAGAAGTACTTGAGGAGCCAGATCGCGAATTATCAGGGCGGGAATGTCTGTGACAGCCTGACCGACGGCGAGTTGAATGAACTCCTGCAACTCGCGACCAGCTCCGCCGACCGTCCCAGCAGCTATTCCTTGCCGAGTGCAACAGACATCAGCGCTATCCAAAAAGACATGACCATCGCTTCGGTCTTCACCGACCTTAAAGCGGGAGGCGACAAGAGCAAGCTGACGTGGCTGGCGGCATGCGGCTTGGAATTCCCGGAAGTTCCGGGCAAGGTGATTGAAGTCACCCCCGGCGACCCGATTGTGCTGAAGATTGCGTTTGTGACCAGCGACGCGGAGTTTGAAGCGGCTAAAAATCCGAACATGGACGTGAAAGTGGTTGGTCAGCCGGAAGCGTCTCGCGTTGAAAAAGACAGTGCCGTGCATTTCACCGGGACTTTGGTTGCGTATGATCCGGATCCTGCATTTTTCCTGCACTGGGACAAGGCCAAGGTGAAAGCGGAAGACATCCCAAAGGAAAAAGGTGCGCCGAAGAAGCCGCCGGTGCGCCGGCCCAGGAAACCGAGCGGGCGAAGCTAAGCTCCTCGAGAAGCTGCACGATCTCAAAAACGGCTCTCCGAAAATGCCGGAGAGCCGTTTTTGCCTTTGAGAAGTTCAGGATTTTTTGGGCGTGGAACGAAGTTCCTGAATTAAAGCTTACAATTGAGACCTGAAGACCTGGATCAACGCGGGCGCCGCCGGTGGCCGTTGGTCTCCAGCTTGTACTCTTCGATCTTCCGGCTCAGCGTGTTGCGGTGGATGCCCAGAAGCTGGGCCGCCTTCGACTGGTTGCCCTCGGCGCGGTCCAACACGCGCTTGATGAATCGCTTTTCGAACTCTTCGATGGCATCTTCAAAGTAAATTCCCCGCTCCACCATTTGATTGACGAGCCCTTCCAATTGGTCTTTCACGATGTCACGCTCCGCTGGGATGTTGGTGCAGGCCCGGTTGCTACGGCAATTCGCGACTGGTCAAAATGCGGTACGCCTCCCGGTATTTCTCGCGAGTGGCGTCGACTACCTCCGGCGGCAGTTCCGGCCCGGGCGGCGTTTTGGGCCAGCGCATCCGTTCGAGGTAGTCCCGCACAAATTGTTTGTCAAAAGAGGCCTGAGGGCCGCCGGGGCTGTAATGGGCCGCCGGCCAGAAGCGCGACGAATCCGGCGTCAACGCTTCGTCGATCCAAACCAATTCATCATTTAGCAGGCCAAACTCGAATTTCGTGTCGGCCAGGATGATTCCGCGTGGCTCCGCATGGGCGGAAGCGCGCCGGTAGAGTTCCATGCTGACGGCGCGAACTTTCGCTGCGAGTTCCTTGCCAACCATCGTTTCTGCCTGCTCGAAGGGAATATTCTCGTCGTGGCCGCTGATCGCTTTTGTCGCCGGCGTGAAAATCGGCTCCGGCAACCGGCCGGATTCGAGCAGCCCGTTGGGCAGCAGGATTCCGCAGATTTTCCCCGTGGTCCGGTAGTCTTTCCATCCGGAGCCTGAAACGTAGCCGCGCACGACGCATTCAATCGGCAAAGGCTTTGTTTTTCGCACGAGCATGGACCGGCCCGCGAGGTCGTCGCGGAATTTGTCAAACGGCGCGGGAAATTCCGTGGCGTTGAGAACATGGTTGGGGATGACGTCCTTCAACAGGTCGAACCAGAAAAGTGAAAGCTGCGTGAGCACGCGGCCTTTGTCGGGAATCGGCGTCGGCAGGATCACGTCGAAGGCGGAGAGGCGGTCTGTGGCGACGATGAGCAGTTTGTCGCCCAAATCGTAGATGTCGCGCACCTTTCCGCGCGCGCTCGGCGACAATCCGGCGAACTGAGTCTCCCTCAGGACTTTCATGGCTGGAGCTGAAGACAACGCGAAAATCTCCCCGACTTGGTGCTTCGCATTCTAGCGCACCGGATTGCGAAGTCAAACATGCGCGCGGTGGAAAACTGTGCGAAACGTAACGGCGGGAAATTCAATAGGAAAGTTTTATCCATGGAATAAATAAGACAAACGAACGTTTCAGGACTTTCCGTTTTGGAGCGTCTTTGCTTTTCGTAAGAACGAAGAGCGGCTATGCTGCCGAAGCCGCGGACGCCTTGGTATTGGGGTTTTCGTTCCTGGTTTCTTCCCAGCGCACGCTGACGAGCTTCGAAACGCCCGGCTCTTGCATGGTCACCCCGTAGAGCACGGGCGCGATTTCCATCGTTCTGCGGTTGTGAGTGACCACAATGAACTGCGTCTGGCCGCTCATCTCGCCGATCAATTTCGTGAAACGCCCCACGTTCGCTTCATCGAGCGGCGCGTCCACCTCGTCAAGGATGCAGAACGGGCTAGGCTGATAGCGGAAGATGGCAATCAGCAATGCCAGCGCGGTCATGGCTTTCTCGCCGCCCGAAAGCAGCAGCACATTCTGCAGGCGCTTGCCCGGAGGGGAGGCAACGATGTCAATCCCAGCATCGCCGGAACTGTCCGGCTCGGTCAGGCGCATTTCCGCCATGCCGCCGCCAAAAATCGCGTGGAAGGCATCCGAAAAACTCTTGTTAATCGCGTGGAAAGCGTGCTCGAATTTTTCCTTGGTGGCCTGGTCCAGCTCCGCGATGGCCTGTTGCGTGTCAGCAATGGACTTTAGCAAATCGTCGCGCTCCCGCGTCAGGAATGTGAAGCGCTCCTCGCACTCGTTGAATTCTTCGAGCGCCATCATGTTTACCGCGCCCATGTTCTCGATGCGCTGCTTCATCTCGCGGTAGTTTGTTTCCGCAGTGGCCAGTTCTTCGCCGCTCATGAACGCAACTTCGGTGGCGATGAGGTCTTCCGGCTGGGCGTTCACCTCGCTCAGGCACGTCTCGCGCAAATGTTCCCGATCGGATTCGTTTTTTGCGCGCTCCACCTCCGCGTGGGTTTTCTGTTCACGCAGGTCCTGCAATTCCTGCCGTCCCATCCGCAAATGGTCTTCCGTCTGCGTCACCCGCGTGCGCGCGGATTCCCATTCCTGCTCCAGTTCTTTCTGGCGCGCTTCCAGCCTGAGTTTCTCGGCGCGCAATCCGTCCAATTGCTGCGTTAACTCTTCGCTTTGTTTCGCCAGGCTGGTGGTTTCATCGGTGATGGACATCACCTGCTGCTGCAGTGCTGTTTCGCGGCGCTCCATCTCCGCGCGCTCCTCACGCAGGCGCGCCGCGAGGGCTTCGGCCGCAGCCAGCCGTTCGTTAATGGCCGCCAGTCCCGCGCGGCCCGTGGCCAGGTCCTGTTGCTCGGTTTGCACCGAACTGCGCAGCCCAGCGAGCTCCTCTGCCAGCCTGGCGCTTTCCGTTTCGGCCTCCGCGCGATTGAGCGCCGCCGCGGCATGCTCGTGTTTCGCGCGCTCCGCACGCCCGCGCGTGTTTTCTGCCTCTTTGCGCACGCGCGCAAGCTCATTCTGGCAAACGGCCAGCTCGGCTCCCAGCCGCGCCAGCTCCGTCTGCATATTGCCGTGGCGGTGCTGCGCGGAAATGACTTCGCGCTCCGTGTCGCGCAGCTTAGTGTTGATTCCTTCCAGGGCTTGTTCCGTTGCGCGAAGCTCCGCTGCCACCTTCTCCAGCGAAGCCTGCTTCTCGTTCATCTGATGTTCGAGTTGCAGCCCCTCGGCGTTCAGCGCGCGCAACTCACGCTTCATGCCCAGCGGTCCCGCCTGGTCCGGACGTCCGCCGGTTACCATGCGACCCTGGTAGCACGTGCCGTCCGGCGTAACGAACGCGAATTGCGGATTGTCCCTCGCAAGCTTTTCTGCTGCCGTGGCGCTGTCCGTCAAATACGCGCTTCGCAGCCGCGGCAGGTATTGCTTTGCCGCTGCTCCCAGCGGATCGCGGAATTCCACGAGCTTGTCCATCCGCGAGATCACGCCGTCGTCCGGATGGAAATTCACAATCGATTCGTACTCACTGG